>NZ_JACJDW010000006.1:162057-192580 GCF_014163745.1 Pseudoalteromonas sp. SR44-2
GTTATCGTGGCAAGTCCATTGGTATTCGCAGCTGGGGTATATTGAATTTGATTGCCAACTACTGAGGCTGAGCCAATATCAGCTGATGCAGCACTGATCGTCAGGCTGTCGCCATCCACGTCTGAGTCATTGGCTAATACGTTTATCAGTATTGGTGCTGCATCTTCCGCCATCGTTGCTGTGTCAGCATTTGCTATTGGAGCATCGTTTACAGGTGTAATAGTGATAGTTAACGTTGTTGTACTGGCACCACCGCTGCTATCGCTTACAGTATAAGTAACTGTTGCTATGCCGTTTTCGTCGGCTGCCGGTGTATATTGAATTTGATTGCCAACCACTGATACAGAGCCAATATCAGCGGATGCTGCGCTTATGGCAAGGCTGTCGCCATCCACGTCTGAGTCATTGGCTAATACATTTATTAGTATTGGCGCTGCATCTTCATCTATTGTAGCTGAGTCTGCGTTTGCTATTGGAGCATCGTTTACGGGAATAATAGTAATTGTTAAGTTAGTAGTTGCAGTACCGCCGTTACCATCACTTATTGTGTAGTTAATAATTGCTGTTCCATTTGTATTAGCAGCAGGCGTATATTGGATTTTATTATCAACAACAGATGCAGAACCTCTATCTGCAGTAGCAGCTGTTATCACAAGAGTATCGCCGTCAATGTCGGAGTCGTTAGCTAATACGTTAACTAATAACGCAGGAGCATCTTCGCTCATCGTTGTTGAATCATCTTTTGCAGTAGGGGCATCATTAACGGGTGTAACAGTAATCGTCACACTTGCTGTTCTGTCGTTTATACCTTCATTACCAGTGCTATAACCATCAGTAATGGTGTAAGTTAGTACTATTTCACCTGAAAAATTTGCTGGTGGAGTAAACTGTATTTTTCCGGCGACAATAGTCGCTTCACCAGCAGTATTTTCTATATTAGAAATAGTAATTGTATCGCCATCTGCATCAGTGTCGTTAGCTAGCACATCTAATAAAGATGCAGAGCTGTCTTCGTCTAACGTATATTGATCGTCATTGGCTTGTGGAAAAGTATTAACGCCGCTTTCACTTAAGGTTACTTGAGCTGTTGCAGTTAAGCCTTGCTCATTTGAAATTGAATAGGTAAAGCTATCTACACCAATAAAACCTAAGTCTGGCTGATAGGTAAACGAGCCATCAGCATTTAATGTAAGTTCCCCATTTTGAGTTGTATTAATTGCCGTGGTATTAACCGATAAATCACCAGCCTCAATATTAAAGTCGTTAATTAACAAGCCATTTTGTACTGTTACTTCAAATAGTTTATTTTTGCTAAATTGATAGGCATCATTTTGTGCAACAGGGTTATCGGGTTCGCTGTTTATTACTAAAGTTACTGTGGCTGTAGAGGTTGCACCTAATGAGTCTATAGCTTGGTATTGAAATTGATCAACACCATTAAAATTAGCATCCGGCACATAACTAAAGCTGCCATCAGTTGCTAATAATAGTTGGCCATGTGTGGGTGCCACCATAAACGTTTCATCAACTGAAAAACTGTCATTATTTGGGTCAGTATCGTTACTAAGCACACCATTGGCTGCTGTAACCACAAGTGTTTCATCTTCGCTTAAACTATAGCTATCATTTTTTGTAATAGGGGCTACGTTAGTGTTTGAGCTTACAATAGTTACATTTGCAATAGCCTGAGCACCTTGGGCATCAATAACTCTATACTGAAAGCTGTCTTGGCCTTGCATATTTTGCTCGCCTTGGTATTCAAAGCCACCATTATCAAAAAGGGTTAATTGTCCTCTTGTTGGTTCGCTAACCGGCGTTGTATCAACAGTTAAGTCATCTAAGTCTATATCGCTATCGTTTATAAGTAAGCCTGGCGATAGGACAACTAAGGTTCCATTGTTTGTAACGCTGTAAGTATTATCAAGCGCTATAGGAGCGTCGTTAACAGCTAAAATGGTTATCTCTACAACTGCGGTGTCTGTCATACCTAGCTCGTTAGCAACTTGATAGCTAAATGCATCTTCACCATTAAAGTTTGCAATAGGGATATAAGTAAAATCCCCATTTTCATTTATATTAAGAGTGCCATGCTGCGGTAGAATTAATGCATCTGCATTTACACGTAAATCACCACTGTATTGATTCGTATCATTCGTTAGAACGTTACCTTGCAGAGTTTGATCTTCACTTATCTGAAACTGATCGACATTTGCCTCTGGTGCAAATGCAAGCTCTCCACCCACTGGTGCTATGTTTATTATATTAGCAAAACCACTTTCACCACTGCCATCAACACCGGTAATAAGTACTTGGTAACTTTTATCTGTAAGTGACTCGGTAATGCTTAATGCAGTATCTTGAATACTTAAAAATTGTTGCCCATTCTCTAATTCATTAATATTAGTAGATGAGACTCCAGCTTGAGTTGCAATATAAACGTTGTAACGATTAAGTTCGGGGTTAGCTTGCCACGAAAGATTAATATTATCTTCGTCTCGTTGTGCTGTAACACCTTCAATTTGATATGGTTGCCAGTTAAAAGTGATTGCATCAGCAAGTGCTTGATTATTTAAAGTGTCAGTTATCCATATTTCAAGGCGTATTTCCCCTGGAGTTGCGCCATAAAGCGCAGGACTGAGGCCTATAATTGACTTTTCGTAGTCAACACCACAATCAGAAGAACAAAGTGATATGCTTTTATAAACGCTAGGGAGTACTAAATTAACTTCAGCAATGCCATCAGTATCCGAAGCTTCAAGTAAAAAAGAAACATTACCTTGTACGGTGTCGTTTGTTTGTGAAAAAACAATATTAGCGCGAGTATTAGCTAAACTTGCTCCAACAACTCCTCTACTTGAAGTGA
Organism: Pseudoalteromonas sp. SR44-2; assembly: GCF_014163745.1. Taxonomy (NCBI): domain Bacteria; kingdom Pseudomonadati; phylum Pseudomonadota; class Gammaproteobacteria; order Alteromonadales; family Pseudoalteromonadaceae; genus Pseudoalteromonas; species Pseudoalteromonas sp. SR44-2. The sequence goes on from NZ_JACJDW010000006.1 coordinate 164,921, forward strand.
CAGCACCTAAAACTTTTGTACTCTTGGTTTGATTACTCGCTATAACACCAGCCAAATTAATATAGCTAGTAACCGTTGGCGGTATTACTTCAGCCGTAGGTGATTGTATTGCCTCTTGAGTGGGACTTTCTTCTGAGCCTCCACAGGCACTTAACAAAAACACCATAGAACCAAGCAAAAATATATTTTTTGCTGTCATTTTAAATACTCCATAATAAAAGCTTTGTATCCAATGTGTTTATGGTTCTAATGTAAAAGAACCGCTAGCATTTACATCAGGATTATTTATTTCGTTAAGATTAAAGTTGCCAGTAATGTTGTCTAAGTCATTCAAAAATATTGCATCAACATCGCCCTCGGCTTTATTGTTACCATGGGATGCAAATGTAACGGCCAGCTCAAGTTCGCTTAAATTTATTAAGCCGCTGTAAGCTGCATACCAATTTCCACCGGCGTCATTAAAACTAATTTCGCCATCAGGCACGGTGCCATTATCAAAATCAACTGCCATAGTCATAGCAAAGTCAGTAACAGCACCCACACTCGAATTTACATTAAAGCTTGATGCCTCATAGTTAAATACACCTTGGCGCTGAGCTATTTGATCGACTAAAGATGCGCTGCTAACAGTTTGAAATTGTTGTTCAGAATATATATCCATAACACCTGTATCAGCTTCAAAAGCATTTACTTCAACTTCAGTTACCGATGCTTGCTCAGTTTCTTCTTCGTTGTCGTCTTTAGGATCAATTGCTACTATATTTTGATCAAACACGCGTGCCGCACGTGTTGTTTTAAAGACTTCACCAGTGGCTGTAATTTGTGCAAACGAAAATGCCTCGTTATCACCCAAAGAAACCACGTTATTATTTTCTAACGTTAAATCTATTGCGCCATCCCATACCGCTAAAAATACATCGCCTTTAACCAGCTGAACTTCAAAATGCGTTCCGCGTATACCTATAGAGCCAACGGGAGTTTTTACACTATAAGAGCCGCCATTTTTTTTAATTACGCCGGAAATAGATCGCAAACCGCCTTTAAGTAACTCAATAGAAGCAGAGCCTTGTTGGGTATTGTCATTAAATTCGTAGTTAGCAATATTTAATTCTGAGTTTTCTTTTAAGGCTATTAAACCACCATCCAACATCGAAAATTGCGCTTTGCTTTTCTCTCCAGTCGTAATGCGATCTACGCCAAAAACAGTATCTCTGCGCTGCAACTGTCGTTGTTGTTCATTGCTTCCATCAACCGCGAGTACAGAGCCTCGTGCTAAAATAGTTTTACCAGCAGGGTCGTTTGCTTGTGTATAAAAACTTACACAAAGTAAAGTGGTAATTACAGGGAGTAAATGTTTCATAAATACCTTAAATTAAAATGAGTAAGAAGCGCTTAAATTTATATCTAAACGGTCATATTCGAATAAAGAAATATTACTGGATTTATCTTGATAGTTGGCAGCCAACTGTATGGCTAAATCGCGATTAACTAAGTAGCGAACAGAAGTTGAGAACATAAAGAGGTTATCGGCACGTTCTTGTAAAAATAAAGGGTGATCATCTTTATAATTAATCCATTGGTATCCAGCAAGAGATAACAACTGCCAATGTTGAGCCAACTGAGTGTTCACTTGGTAGTACAAGCTCGTAATATTACGGCTATTAAATTCACCCTCAGTAATGTCAGCTTCCTCGCTTTTAGCGTTAATGCTTAAGCTTTGAAACCAATTTTTAGCTGCATAGCTAGCACCTGCATTTATCGCATAAAATGAGTTATCGAGCTTTTCATCAAATCTATTGTTTAAAACACCCGCAGTCAAAGAGCTAAATAAAATAACTTGCTTATTTAGCGTAAAATTAGCTCCGGCCGTTAAAGCTGATTCAGTACGATAAAGTTCACCGTCAAGCATCAACGGAGTGGTAGCAACTCGTGCAAACCAACTTATGTCATTTTGTTTGTATTGATAGGCGGCATTAATGTGCGCATTTATACGATCGTATTGACTGAGTTCTTCAAACTTGTACCACCCGGTATCAATACTTAAAGTGATTAAGCTTTTTTGATCAATAGGGTGAGAGTACTTTCCTCTGTAATTAAGTCGTGCATAGTTGTCCTGCGTACTTTTACTTTCTGGCGATAACAAAAACTCACCAATATTAGGAATTATAATCGTATTTTCTGCAGTACCTGCGTTTACGTTGCCATCTACGCCAAGCGCAAGCTCAATATTTTGTTTATAAGAGCGTCCAGCCTCTTGTTGCTTAAGTGCAGCAGTTTCTAGCAATGACTGTGCTGAAGACTTTATATTATTAGGTGTGTCAGGTGAGTTGATTAGTATTAAAGCTTGAGTATCGGCAGCAGGTAAATTATTAACTGTTAAATAAGCGCGAACTAAGTACAAGCGAGCTTCATACCATCTAGGATTATTTTCAACCACGCGTTCAAAGGCAAATACAGCTGGCGCCGCATGCCCTGTTTTAAGTGCACTGACCCCTAATAAAAAGTCGTATACGGGTTCGCCCAGGTACTGGTATTCGCTATTACTTTTTTGATAAGCCTGAGTGTATTTTTTTTCAGAAACTAATTTTTGAAGCTCAATCAATAGCTTATTGAATTCATCATTGCTTTGAGCCAATGAGTTAAAGCTCATTACAGCTAAACAACTACACAGTAAATTTCCTAAAACCTGTTTAATCATGCTTAATTTTATATCCCAGTAGAAGTTTGATGTTTTGTAATAAAATGATGTTAGTACTAGAAACCTAGCACTTTTTGTATTGAAGTACAGCCAGTACAATCACATTGGTTAAATAAATGTAATTTAATTGCAGGCTGGATACTTGTTTAATAAATCTTCGCGCTAAACTAATTTAAATAGGGAAGGTTGCTGAAAAACTGTTTTAGTTTAAAATATTAATTAATTCAGGTCATAAAGCTTTGGTTTGCTGTACGGGATATTAAAAGAGATAAGTAAGGGAGATTATTTAATATAAAGATAGGATATTACTAATATAAAAAAAGTGGGGCGATTGACGGGGCTTGAACCCGCGACAACCGGAATCACAATCCGGGGCTCTACCAACTGAGCTACAACCGCCACTACACACACCTCGTTTGGTGTGGCGCGCATAATACATAAAATAATAATTGTTGTGAAGCCCAAAAGTGAAATAAATTAAAATAATTTAAATCAGGCAAATATAATTAGTATTTAGTCGTTAATATTTTTTCAAAGTAGGCTATGTTTTATCGCATAATTGCCTCTAAAAAATAGAATACACTTGCATTTAATAGTATTAATTCATTATTTCATGAGAATAAATTGTAAATTAATGTATAATAATGCCCGAAAACGCTTAATAAAAAACATTTGGAGTAAATATGGATTCAGTACTTAATTGGCTTAACGATAACTCAGGCCTAATTTTACACTACGGTATACAAGCTGTTGTTGCGCTTGTTATCTTTTTACTTGGTAGTCGTGTTGCTAAGTTTTGTTCTAACTTAACTGAAAAAGGTTTTGCTAAAAAGAAAGTAGATAAAGCTGTCGGTTCATTTGTTTCAAGTATTGTGTACACACTTGTATTTGCTGTAACTATTTTAATGGCACTTTCGCAAATTGGCATTGAAACAACTTCGTTCATTGCTATTTTAGGTGCTGCCGGTTTAGCTGTTGGTTTAGCATTACAAGGTTCATTATCTAACTTCGCATCAGGCGTACTTATTATTTTACTTCGTCCATTTAAGTCTGGTGACTTTGTTGAAGCAGGTAATAAAATGGGTACAGTTAAAAAAATCGAAATATTCTCAACTGAACTACGTACTCCAGATAATAAAGTAATTATCGTACCAAACTCTCAAATAATGTCTGGTGCTATTACTAACTTCTCACGAGAGTCTACTCGTCGTATCGATTTAGTTATTGGTGTTGGCTACGATGCTGATTTACGTCACGCAAAAGAAGTATTAAAATCTGTATTAGATGCAGAAACACGCATACTTAAAGATCCAGCTTACAATGTATCTGTAAATGAGTTAGGCGATTCAAGTGTTAACTTTATTGTTCGTCCTTGGGTTAACGCTGCTGATTATTGGCCTACTTACTGGTCATTAATGGAAAATATTAAAATCGCATTAGATGATGCAGATATTACTATCCCATTTCCACAAATGGATGTTCACTTTCACAAGCAAGACTAATTTTAAATAGTTATTTAATTAAAGTTATCTTTAATTGTTATAGTGCTAAAGAGCTATTAAACATAAAATTTTCATGCGGTATTTGCTGCATGAAAATTTTTTACATTATTACTTAGCTGTTTAGCTTGCTCTAACAAGTAATGCTTTAATAAAATAGATGTACATTTATACAAAGGTTATTTTTTAATGAAATTAAAGCTTTTATCAGTTTTAGTTGCGGCTTCTGCTGCAACAAACGCATTTGCTGCAGACGCAGAACAAAGAACATGGGAAGTTACCAGTGAATTAGGTGCTATTGTCACAAGTGGTAATACAGAAACGACCACACTTAAAGGTGGCATTAAAGTTCAGCACAACCTTGAACACTGGAATAACGAATACAAGCTAGACGGCATCTACAAAGAAGATGAAGTTGAAGATGCAAATGGTGACAAAAACAAGCAGCGCACTAACGAAAAGTATTCAATTTCTGCACAAGGTAATTACAAATTAAATGAAGATCATTCTCATTTATTCATTTATGGTTCACACGTTTCAGATTATTTTGGAGCGTATAGAAGTGAGTCAGTAATTTCTGCAGGTTACGGTTTACGTTTATTAAACGAAAAAACTATGTGGCTAAGTGCTGAAATTGGTCCTGGTTATAAATACTTTGAATACCCAGATGACAGCACTGAAGTTGATGACAACGGTAACTCTCTTGCTGGTGAATTTGAAGGCGAAGTAATTGCCTTGGGTAAGTTAGATTACAACTGGCAAATTTCTGAGAATGCACGTTTTACTCAATTAGTTGCTGTTGAGTACGGTGATACAAACACTAAAACTCGTTCTGAAACTGCATTACTTGCAAAAATAAACGGCTCGTTACAAATGAAAGTCGCTTTTAATGTCACTAACAACTCAGATGTTGCTGACGATAAAGAAAGCACTGACACAGAAACGTCATTCACGTTGGTTTACAGTTTTTAACCAATGTAGTTAAGTTAATTACACTAAAGTGACAAAAGGGACGAAAGTCCCTTTTTTATTTGCCTAAAATTAAGGTATTATAGCGGCCAATTTTGGTTGTAGACCTAGGGATATACCTACTCGTGAAAGTTTTTACACAATTTATTAGTGCTTTTATTCTACTTTGTAGTTTTAGTACTTTGGCTTTTACGCCAACAGCGTCTCAAATTGAGCAATTTAAAAAGTTACCTAAAGCTCAACAAGAAGCCCTCGCAAAACAGTACGGTGTTGATATATCAACGATCACTGGTACAAACCAATCTAATAATCAAAATAATACACAGCAGCAAAATAGTATTGGTGAACGCGCAGAACCCGAAAAAGAAAAGCTTACAGATGAAGAGCGCTTTAAACCAAAAACAGACGAATTAAAGCCATACGGTTACGAATTGTTTGCAGGTGAACCAACTACATTTATGCCAAGCGAAAATGCCGCAGTACCAGATACATATATTGTGGGCCCTGGCGATCAATTAAAAATAAACTTTTATGGTAAAGAAAGTGACAGTTTTGAAGTTATAGTTGACCGTGAAGGACGTATTAGTATTCCAGATTTAAGCCCTGTAGAAGTGGCCGGTTTGACCTTTGCTGAAATTAAAGAATTAGTCAAAGTAAAAGTAGAGCAAGAGGTAATAGGTGTAAAAGCGTTTGTATCGCTTGGTCAGCTTCGTAGCATGCGTATTTTAGTGCTAGGAGAGGCTTACAAGCCTGGTAGCTACAGTGTTTCATCATTAACAACCGTTTCGCACGCATTATTCGTAAGCGGTGGCGTGTCTGATATTGCTTCTCTTCGTAATATTCAAGTTAAACGCGCAGGCAAGGTTGTAGCAAATTTTGACCTTTACGATTTACTTATTAATGGCGATAGCAGTAACGATATCGTATTAAAGCCGGGCGACGCTGTATTTATACCGTCAGTTGGCGCTCAAGTAACAGTTGAAGGTGCAGTTAAACGTCCCGCTATTTTTGAACTTAAAAAAGGTGAGTCTGCTAAGCAGTTATTAGCAATGGCCGGAGGCCTTAAACCCAATGCATACGCTAAAAGCGCAATTGTAGAGCGCTTTAACTTCGATCGTAAAGAAGTACTCTCGGTCGATTTTTCAAAACCACAAATTAACTATATCCCACAAGATGGCGACCGCATTCGCTTTAATTCAGTTAGCTCGCAATATCAAAATTCAATTAGCTTAATTGGTGCAGTAGCACGCCCAGGTAATTATCAATGGCACCAAGGTAAGCGTATTTCAGATGTACTTAAATCTATACGCGGTGACCTACTACCGCAAGCCGATTTAAGCTACGGCCTCGTTATCCGCGAAATAAATGTAAACGGTGATATAGAAGCGCATCAGTTCGACGTTGCTCAAGCGATTATTAAAAATCCTGAAAACAACTTACAACTTAAAGCTAATGACAAGATAGTTGTATTTAGTCGTTTTGAAGAAAAAGAAGCAGAGCAATCAGCTCTAGCAAATATGGCCCTTAGCCAAGAGCAACAAGAGCAGCAACAAAAAGCAGAGCAATGGCACAAGTTTGAGCAAAAAGAGTTCGAAAAATATATTGGTGTTAATCAAGAAGACGAAGAGCTTGTTCTTGAAGACAATAAAATACTAACAATTGCTGAAATTTCTAAACGCAAAGCAAAAGAAGAAGAAGACCAAGAACTCAAACCTGAGGATTATGCATTATTTAGCCGCCATAACTTATTAGCTCCGATTATTGCTAAATTTAAGCAGCAAGCATCAGTGCAACAAGCAATGCAATTAGTTGAAATCAGCGGGAATGTAACTTTCCCTGGTATTTATCCACTAATGATTGGTGGTGAGGTAAGTGATTTAATAACAGCAGCCGGTGGCCTGTTAGAGTCTGCCTACGTAAAACAAGCTGAAATTACACGTATTGTAGCCAGCGATGGTTCTAAAATAGAACACTTAAGATTTGACCTTGAAAGCGCCATGAAAGGCGACCTTCAAAGTAATATTACATTACAAAGTAAAGACAGCATCAACGTTTTTGCAATTCCAAATTGGCAAGAAAATGTAAAAGTAGAATTAAAAGGCGAGCTTAAATTTCCAGGTACGTACACTATACGCCGTGGTGAAACGCTAACTGAATTACTTGAACGCGCAGGTGGTTTTTCACAATTTGCAGAGCAAAAAGCTGCAATATTTACTCGTGCGTCAATTAAAGAACAAGAGGAAAAGCAATTAGCACGTTTATCTACAGAGCTTCGCCGTGACATCGCTTCTAAAAGCTTCCAAAACTCGGTAAGTAGCAACACACTTTCTTATGAAGAAATGAACATGCTGTTAAACGACCTAGCTAGTGTTGAAGCCGTAGGACGTTTAGTAATTGATTTACCTTTAATTGTAAATAATCAACAAAACTTAGTACTGCAAGATGGCGATACACTTTATGTACCAAGTAAGCGCGATTCAATCAGCGTAATTGGTGAAGTTAACTACTCAACATCACATCTTTATAAATCAGGTGTTAGTGTTGATGATTATATTGCGCTAAGTGGTGGCCTTAAAGAGCGTGCGGCTGAAGATCGAATTTACATTATTAAAGCCAATGGTTCAGTGAAAATACCAAGTACAGGTGGCTGGTTTGCAGCAAATAATGCTGACCAGTTAGAACCAGGTGATACAATAGTGATACCAATGGATGCAGGACACATGGATAAGTTAACGCTTTGGAGTACTGCAACGCAGATTCTTTATCAGCTTGGTGTAGCAGTTGCAGCGATTGGTAGTCTTTAGTGGAATTCAGGCTTCCATTTATTAGATAAACTTTAAGAATAAATAGTTCGAGCTGTTTTTAGAATTATGATCAGCGAATAGCTAATTTTATGAGATTGATATGGAAAATGACTTAAATAATTATATGCAGAAAAATGAGCGAGGACACGCTTATCAAAATGCTGATGAACAGATTGATTTACGAGAGCTATTCAGTGCGATCTGGCAAGGGAAGTGGATTATTATTATTATCACTTTCCTATTTACTGTCGTATCGGTATTTTATGCAATCAATCAACCAAATATTTATAAATCTGAAGCTCTACTGGCTCCTGCAGAGCAAGAGAAAAATGGCGGTTTAGGTGGGCTGGCTGGTCAATTTGGTGGATTAGCTAGCTTAGCTGGAGTTAATTTAGGTGGCATATCAAGTAATAAAAGTGAACTGGCTATCGAAATATTAAAGTCTCGTCAGTTTACTAGTGAATTTATTAAAAAACATAATTTATTGCCTTATTTACTCGCTGTAGATTCATGGGAGTTAAAAAGTAATACGTTAAATTTTAATACTGAAATTTATAACCCTGATACGAATACATGGGTACGTGATGTAAAAGCACCTAAAAAACCAGAGCCCTCAATGCAGGAAGCTTACAAAGAGTTTAGGGATATCATTACATTAAATACAGATAAAGAAACAGGTATGCTAAGGCTGGCTATACAACATAAATCACCAGTCATTGCTCAGCAGTGGGTAAATTGGTTAATAAACGATATTAATTCAGAGATGAAAAAACGTGATGTTGCTGAGGCAAATAAAAGTACTGAATTTTTAACTAAACAATTAGAAAAAACAAAAATAGCCGATATACGTACTATGTTATTTAAATTAATTGAAGAGCAAACAAAAACTATAATGTTTGCAAATGTTAGAGACGAATATGTATTTAAAACTATTGATCCAGCACTAGTACCAGAAGAAAAGTCAGGACCTAAACGAGCCTTGATTTGTATCCTAGGTATGTTTTTAGGTGGCATACTGTCTATAATATTTACATTATTAATGTACTTTTCTAAAAGAAAGTAAGCATAGTGTTTCTGGGTTAATACATACAGTTTATTGTATGTATGAAAAATAAATTTTAAATAACATGTATGTTATTAATTAGATTAATTGGAATTTATGTTGTTAACGAAAAGTTTTAAATCAAAAAAAGAAGCCTTGAAACAAAGCATAATTTATGTTTTTTGCCCAGATGAGTGCGTTAATAATATTGCGGAAATAATTAATGAGCATTCATTTGATATAGTAATTAATGATTATTCTATAATTGATTTTACTGAAAAAGTAATTTGTCATTACAGAAGTGCGCATTTGACTAAAGAGCAACGTGAATACTTAGTAAATGCGACAGAGTCTGGTGCCTGGGTAGAGCCATTAGTAAGCTATTTAGATGATAGATTAAAGTATACTGAAGTACGATTATTACATAGTAGTTACTTTTTACATCAAAAGGCATTTTCTATTTTATCGAATAAACGCACACAAATAACAAAACGTACTATAGATATAATAAGCGCTATATTGTTACTAATAATAACGTTACCGCTTTCTGTTCTAGCAGCCTTATTTATAAAGTTAGAAAGTCCTGGAGATATTCTATATAGACAGAATCGAACAGGGCAATATAACAAGGAATTTAAAGTTTATAAATTTAGATCAATGCGTAATGACGCCGAAAAAAATGGCGCTCAATGGGCTAGTGAAAATGATGCACGCGTAACAAAGATTGGGAAGTTCATTCGCAAAACAAGAATAGATGAAATACCTCAACTTATAAATGTGCTGCAAGGAACTATGTCTATAGTTGGGCCAAGACCAGAGCGTGAAATATTTATAAAAGATTTAGAGAAAGCAATACCTTACTATCGTTTTCGCCATGCAGTTAAGCCCGGTGTTACTGGGCTTGCACAAGTAAGTTATCCGTATGGAGCATCGGTTGAAGATGCAATTTGGAAACACAAGTACGACATACATTATATTAAGCATCATTCCAGTATGTTAGATATAAAAATCTTATTGTTGACAATTAAGACCGTGATGTTTGGGATGGGTCGTTAAGTTTTAACGAAAAAAAAGTAGGTAGTATGAAAATTTTAGTAACAGGCGGAGCTGGCTTTATTGGCTCAGCAGTAATTCGCCACATTATAAATAATACGAAAGATGAAGTTATTAACATCGATAAATTGACTTATGCAGGCAACTTAGAGTCACTTGAGGGCGTAAAAGATAGCGAACGTAATATCTTTGAACAAGTTGATATATGTGATCGTTTAGAGCTAGATCGAATTTTTAAAACCTATAAGCCAAATGTTGTAATGCATTTAGCGGCCGAAAGCCATGTTGATCGCTCTATAACTGGTCCCGCTGAGTTCATTCAGACAAATATTGTAGGTACTTACAACTTATTAGAGGCCGCGCGTAATTACTGGAATAATTTAGAAATTGGTGCTAAAGAAGCATTTAGATTCCACCATATTTCAACGGATGAAGTTTATGGAGATTTGCCTCATCCAGATGAGCAGGAAGGAGAGCTGCCATTATTTACCGAGCAAACGGCTTATTCACCAAGTAGCCCGTATTCAGCGAGTAAAGCATCTAGCGACCACTTAGTGCGTGCTTGGCTTCGCACCTATGGCTTTCCTACTATAATTACAAATTGCTCAAATAACTACGGCCCCTTTCATTTTCCTGAGAAGCTAATACCTTTAGTTATTTTAAATGCCCTTGAAGGTAAAAAATTGCCTATATATGGTAAAGGTGATCAAATCCGTGATTGGTTATATGTAGAAGATCATGCACGGGCTCTTTATAAAGTAGTAACCGAAGGTAAAATAGGCGAAACCTATAACATTGGCGGGCATAATGAAAAACAAAATATTGAGGTAGTACAAACTATTTGTAGTATTTTAGATAATCTAGTACCTAAGAAAACAAAATACGCAGAACAAATTACTTTTGTAGGTGACCGCCCTGGCCACGATAGGCGTTATGCAATCGACTCATCAAAAATGCAAAATGAATTAGCTTGGACGCCAGAAGAAACCTTTGAAACTGGTTTACGTAAAACGGTCCAATGGTATTTAGATAATAGTTCGTGGTGTGAAAATGTGCAAGATGGTTCATACCAGCGCCAACGCCTTGGTACAATAGAATAATTAGGAGACACACATGAAAGGAATTATCTTAGCTGGGGGTTCTGGTACACGCCTTTATCCATTAACGCGTGGCGTTTCAAAACAGCTATTACCAGTCTATGACAAGCCCATGGTTTACTATCCAATATCAACATTAATGTTAGCAGGCATTCGCGATATATTAATAATTACCACGCCGGAAGATAATGAAAGCTTCAAGCGCTTATTAGGTGACGGTAGTGATTATGGTATAAATCTAAGTTACGCAGTACAGGCGTCACCAGACGGATTAGCTCAAGCATTTTTAATTGGTAAAGAGTTTATCGGTGACGATAGCGTATGTTTAGTACTTGGCGATAATATTTTCTATGGTCAATCTTTTAGTAAAACGCTTAAAAACGCTGCAAGTCGAGATACAGGAGCAACTGTATTTGGTTATCAAGTTAAAGATCCAGAGCGGTTTGGTGTTGTTGAATTCGACAAGGATATGAAGGCAGTATCTATTGAAGAGAAACCAGAAAAGCCGAAGTCTAATTATGCAGTAACTGGGCTTTATTTTTATGATAATCGCGTGGTTGAATTTGCAAAGAAAGTAAAGCCATCACATCGTGGAGAGCTTGAAATAACAACACTAAATGAGATGTACTTAAATGATGGTACTCTAAATGTTGAATTACTAGGGCGTGGTTTTGCATGGCTAGATACAGGCACTCATGAGAGTCTCCATGAGGCCTCGTCATTTGTACAAACTATCGAGAATGTGCAAGGCTTGAAAGTGGCATGTCTTGAAGAAATTGCATGGCGTAATAACTGGTTAAGTACAGAGCAGTTACTTAAAATAGCTAAACCAATGTTGAAAAATGAGTATGGGCAATACCTAAATCGTTTGGCCAAAGAGAAAAAGTAATGAAAGTACTTATTACTGGTAAAAATGGCCAGGTGGGGAGTAGTTTGATTGCACAACTAACCGCTATGCCTGCAATGGACTTTTTAGCATTAGGCCGTAAAGAGTTAGATATCACTAATTCTGAAGAGGTTAATAGGATTGTAACTGAGTTTAGACCAAATGTTATTATTAATGCTGCGGCCTACACAGCAGTAGATAAGGCTGAGTCTGAGCAAAGTATAGCTCATGCGATTAACTGCCAAGGGCCTAAAAACCTAGCTGTAATTGCTAAAGAGATTAATGCTGTAATTATTCATATTTCAACTGATTACGTTTTTTCCGGTGATAAAGAAGGTTTATATACTGAGAGTGATACAGTAAAACCGCAATGCGTTTATGGGCAAACTAAACTTGCAGGAGAGCAAGCTGTAGCAGAAGCCTGCGATGAGCACATTATATTACGTACTGCATGGGTTTTTAGTGAGTACGGCAGTAACTTTGTGAAAACAATGCTTCGTTTAACTCAAACGCGTTTAACATTAGGTGTAGTTGGTGACCAGTTTGGCGGGCCAACTTATGCAGGTGATATAGCTGCTGCAATTATTGATATCGCCGAGCAGCTACAAAAGGGTAGTCATCATTACGGGGTATATAATTACACAGGGTATCCATATGTTAGCTGGCAAGAGTTTGCAGTGCAGATATTCGAGAGTGCTTTAGCTAATAAGATGATTAATTCTCCTATCGCAGTAAACGCGATTACAACTGCAGAGTACCCAACACCAGCCAAACGTCCTGCCAACTCAAAACTTGATTGTTCTAAAATAGCCTCTGACTTTAGTATTATTCAAAGCGATTGGCATGCAGCATTGAAATCACTCAAAAAATATCAATAGATAGGTTTTTTATGAAAGTAATAGATACAGAAATAGCGGATGTAAAAATTATTGAACCAATGAAGTTTGGAGATGATCGCGGTTTTTTTATGGAAACTTGGAATCAAAAGCAATTTGAAAGTCTAGTGACAAAAAAACCGACACAATTTGTGCAAGATAATCACTCTAAATCAAAACAAGGCATACTTAGAGGTCTACATTTTCAAAGGAAGAACACACAAGGTAAATTAGTACGTGTGATCTCAGGGGAGGTTTTTGATGTTGCAGTAGATATACGTAAAGACTCTGCGACATTCGGAAAATGGGTTGGTATTTATTTAAGCGCTGAAAATAATCGCCAGCTTTGGGTTCCAGAAGGGTTTGCTCATGGTTTTTATGTTACGAGTGAAGAAGCTGAATTTGTATACAAGTGCACAAATTATTATCACCCGGAGTCAGAGGTATCAATTGCTTGGAATGATAAAGTTCTAGATATTAAGTGGCCAATATCGGGGACTCCATTACTATCAGAAAAAGATAGTAATGGGATAGAAATAAATTCTCTGTAATTAAATAATTGTTTTTATTAGTAAGTATAAGTAAAGAACAGACTTATATGATTAGGATATAAAGGACCCAAATGAAAATTCTTGACTGTACATTAAGAGATGGTGGATATTACAATAATTGGGATTTTGAGCCAGAGTTAGTTCAAAGCTACTTACAGGCAGTCGCATTAAGCGGAATCTCATATGTCGAACTTGGCTTGCGTAACTTCCCAAAAAATGAATTTTTAGGTCCATTTGCATATAGCTCTGAAAATTACTTAAAGACTTTAGAATTACCTGATGGGGTAACTTATGGAGTAATGGTTGACGCAAAAACTATTTTATCTAGTCAATTGAGTATAGAAGCTGCTGTAAATGCACTATTTTGCGAAGAGAAAAATAGCTGCGTTAGTCTTGTGCGAATAGCTGCTCACTTTCATGAAGTCGAAGAATCTAAAGAAATAGCAAACCAACTAAAAAGTAAAGGCTATATCGTTGGTTATAACCTTATGCAAGCGGGTGGAAAACCTGATTTAGAAATAGAAGAAAAAGCTAAAGAAATTAGTCAATGGGGAAGTGTGGATGCTCTTTATTTTGCTGATTCACTAGGGAATATGGATGCCAACGAAGTTCAACGAATCGTTAGGCTAATCCAAAAGCATTGGCTTGGTGACATGGGAATACATACTCATGATAACATGGGGCGTGGTCTTGCAAATAGCTTAACCGCACTTGAAGCTGGAGTTGAATGGCTTGACTCTACTGTTACAGGTATGGGACGAGGTGCAGGTAATACTCAAACAGAAAATTTAATGGCCGTATTAGCTGAAAAATATGTAGAACTGAAGCCAAATAAGATCTATGAGTTAGTCATTCGTTATTTTGAGTCAATGCAAAAACAATATGGCTGGGGAACTAACTTATTATATTTTTTAGGTGCACAGCAGAGTGTTCACCCCACCTATATACAAAACCTGTTATCAAACACACATATAGGGAAAGATGAAGTTGTTGGTGCTTTACAATACTTACTCCAACTAAACGGCACTAGCAAGTATGACGGTTCTGTATTAGAAGCTGCGTTGAGTCTTAACAAGAATACTTCAGAAGTTACAGGAGATGATGTCAGTGGCTTACTTGATGGTAGAGAAGTTCTATTAATCACTAATGCGAATTCTGTAGCTAAGCATAAAAAAGCTCTTGAGTTGTACATTAAAAATAATAAACCAATTGTGATCTCATTGAACATAAACAAAGTGCTAGATGATAGTTTTGTAGATTATATTGCAATCACACATAACCTTAAATTTTTAACTGAAAAAGAGAATTACTCTAATTTAAGTAAGCCAATTATTTATCCTGCTCATCGTTTTCCAGCCCAAGATGTTGAGCTTTTAGCCGATAATGGAAACATCAATTACGGTGTTGATATCGCTGATAATACCTTTAAAGTTGAAAAAACATCTTGCCTAATCCCGTCTGAATTAACAATAGCTTATGGCTTAGCATTTTCGATAGCCGCAGGTGCTAATAAAGTTACCTTTGCTGGAGTTGATGGTTATAATTCAAATGATTCAAGGCACTTAGAGATGATTGAGTTCTTCGATACTATTGAAAATGATCTACAAGACAACCTTGGCTTTATATCAATAACTCCAACAACTTACCCTATTAAAAAGGGAAGCGTATATGCTTATATTTGAGCCATACGATCTGATTATATTTGACTGTGACGGTGTTCTTCTTGATTCTAATAATATGAAAGTGGCTGCTATGAGAGCAGCCTTGTCCCTTTCAAATTACTTTTCAGACACACAGGTGGAAGCATTAACGTCACAATTCAAAGAGAACTTTGGCATGAGTCGTTACCATCATGTTGCTAGTTTTACAGAAACATTAGATATTGATGGCGCCGAAAAACAAAAGTTAGAAGAGATGCTTTTATTAGCGTATGCAGAGCAAGTTGATAAATTCTATTTAGAAGTACCTGAAGCTTTAGGAATAAAAAGTACACTTTCCTCGCTAAAAGGTAAGCTTATGTACGTGGCTTCAGGGTCGGAACAGGAGCAGCTAAGAACAGTATTAGAAAAAAGGAATTTTTCTAATTATTTTATTGAAGTTCTAGGCAGTCCAGTATCAAAGTCTCAGAATATTAAAAATATTTTAAATAGTGTGAGCCATATTAGTGCTGTAATGGTCGGTGATGCTCTTGCTGACTATGAAGCGGCTAAGAAAAACAATATAGATTTTATCTTCTATGCACCATTATCAAATGTTAAACAAAGTATGCTTGAGTTAAGTCAAAAACATGACTTTAAAGTTATACATAGTTTTAAGGGTTAACATGTCACTTAGTTACGCAATCGTTATTCCAGCTCGCTACGAGTCTAGCCGCTTCCCGGGTAAACCATTAACTATTATTGATGGCAAACCGATGATACAACATGTATGGGAGCGCTGTTGTCGTGCTGTTGACAAAGAATTAGTGTACATAGCTACAGATAATATTAAAATTGCCAATGCAGTAACAGAGTTTGGAGGCAAGTTTATCATGACTTCCTCACAGTGTTTAACGGGCACAGATCGACTTGCAGAGGCTAATGAAGTACTAAATTGTGATTTCATAATTAATGTACAAGGAGACGAGCCTTTAATCGATCCTAAAGACATAGTAACAGTAATAAATGAATACACCAGGCTGCCAAATAGAGTCATTAATGCTATGTCATTAATTGAGGATGAAGATGAATTTAGATCACCTAACATCCCTAAAGTAGTTGTGAGTAGCTCAAATAGATTAATGTATATGAGTCGTTCGCCAGTACCTATAACAAAGACGGGCGGGTTTGCTTTTGGCTATAAGCAGGTGTGTATTTATGCTTTTTCTAAAGAGCACTTAAGGTTTTTTATGGCTCATGCTGAAAAGTCTAAAGTAGAGGAAGTAGAGGATATTGAAATACTAAGGTTTATAGAGAGTGATATAAGCGTACAAATGGTTGAAGTAGCCAGTTCAAGTATTGCTGTAGATATCCCTGAGGATGTAAATAAGGTCATTTCCAAAATTAAAGCCAATAAAAAACTAGGCTAATTTGCAGAGATGAAAAATACAAAATATCTTATGCTACAAGATGCTTTAAAAAAAGTATTAACTATTGTCTTGTTTATTTTCTTAGTGAGAAACTTTTCTGAAGAGGAGTTTGGTACTTACCAACAAGTATTATTGGTTGTTAGTTTAGCTTCTATTTTATTTAGTGCAGGTGTACCAGTATCACTAACTTACTTTTATGGGCAATACGCTAAGTACTCGCAGCGACAGCAAATATTTAAACGTTTTTTTATTTTCCAACTCCTTTTGCTCTTCTTGGGCGCTATTTTATTAGCTTTATTTGCAAAACCTTTAGCTGAACTTATTAATAATCCTTTGATTGAAAAGTTCATCGTCATTATATTAGTACTTTTTGTGACTACAGCGATATTTGAATATTTTAAAAATTTGAGTGTAATAACAGGAGGTTTAAAAGGGTATTTATATTTAACAACATCAATACAGCTAATTACCGTACTTATAAATATATTTATTGTTATATTCTTAGATAATTTAGCTTATGTACTATTTTTTTCGGCTTTTAGTAATCTACTTTTATTTTTATTTTTACTATATGTAAATAAAAATAGTTTTTTATTGAGGGTTAACAGAGGGTTCGTTTCTTCTGTTGAGATTAAATATATAATAGCGATGGGATCCGTATCTCTAGTTGCTGTTTTAAATGGTTATATTGACCAACTAATGGTGTCTTTTTTGATGGACGCGAGTAGCTTTGCTACTTTAAAAGTAGGAGCTTTTCAAATCCCATTTATTAGTATTATTACAGGCTCATTATTGACTGCGATGATACCTGTTATTTCTAAATTAATACGCTCAAATGACACTAACGGCGTTATTGCTGTGTGGAAGGAGTCGATAGAAAAAGCGACAGTGTTGCTGGTGCCCATCGTTATATTTTGTTTAATTTACAGTAATGAAATAATTTTAACTTTATTTGGCGAAAAGTACGAAAACTCAGTTATTGTTTTTCAGGTCTATATGTTTCAATGGTTGAGGGCTGTTGTTATTTTTGGTGGTGTAATGGGAGCTATAGGGTTAGAAAAAGCACTGTTTAAAAATACGCTAGTAACAACTACATTGAATGTGGTATTGAATTATTTTTTAATTTCAAAATATGGCGTTATTGGGGCCGCTTTCGCGACAACATTTCTAAACTTTTTTGGTGCTTACTTACTTATAAAACCAATAAATAAAAGGCTTAAGGTTAAATTTTCCTCTTATTTCCCAACCAAAATATATATAACTTCAACTTTATTGTCTGTTGGATTGGCATTCTTATTGAAATCTTATAATTTACTTTTTGAAGTTAATATATTTTCTCTAGGTATTATCGCGATTGTTTTTTATATATTAATGATTATTATCCAAATGAAAGTTTTTTATAAAAAAGTGTCATTACTTCAGTTAAAGGAAATGATTTGAAGAAGCTATTTGATAAGTATAAAACAGTGAAAAAACAATTGGCCTATGACCATAAAGGTTATCCAATTGAGAATATAGTATCTCTTGAATTGATTTCTTTGATTTATAAAAGAGAAAATTTCAATATTCGTCGAAGTTTGGTTTATTTTTTTGCGGTTCGTAAAATTAAAATACCGACGCAGAAAGAAACACTTTTTTCTATAGGTGATTATAATCGAAAAGATTATTATGAGCTTTTAAGACATGTTATGACAAGCTACCAAAATGAAAGTGATCTTGTTGATTTATCGAATTCTAAACGAAGTCTCACATTCTCGCTGTCCAATATATTTTCAGCATTTAAGATTGTCTTTTTTAGAAAGCTTGAGTTAAATTTTTTATCGAAAATAACCTTGGCAGCTTCAATCGCACATAACCTTAATAATATTGATTTTTTAGAAAAGCAAACACCGACTAACATTAAGCTTTTTTGTGCATTTTGCAGTAACCTTAATGAAGAAGCTGTACTAAATTACTTTTTCAAAAAAAACAATATACCTACCTATTCTTTACAGCATGGGTTGTGGTTTATTTACGATATCCCGCCGATAGACGCTATTGCTTATGAGAATGTTGTTGCTGATAAGTTACTTTGTTGGGGAGAGTATACCCGTGATGAATTCATAAAATATGGTATGGACGAGCGCAGGCTTGTAGTTGCAGGTTACCCTAAAAAAACAACTCCATTGATTTTACCTAAAAAAAGCCATAAAAAATTAAGAGTGCTCGTGTTGTTGGCTAGGAGTCAATTTGATGAAAATAATCTCAACTTAATCTCCTTGCTTTCTCAGTCGACTTTGAATATAGAGTTTGAATTTAAGCTTCATCCAGCGTTGATAGTAGAGAAGTATTCAGATCAGCTTAAGTCTGAAAGCTTTAATTTTGCGCCTACAGGTACAGTACAAGAGTTATTAAATTTAAACCGCTATGACTGTTCTATTTCTTATAATTCTACAGCTTACTATGATAGTTACATAAATAACTGTATCTGTTTAAGGTATCAAGATGCTGACGCAGATAACGCTATTAGCGTGCTTGATGATAGCTTTACTTCGGTCTCTGAATTTGAAAGTAAAATTAACTTAGTGGTTACTGCACAAAGTGACGAAAAGGTTTGGACGGAAATTGAAAAAAACCTTACATATATATTAGGCTATAGGATCAACAATTATGAAAGTTTTTCTTAAATTAAAAAAATTGTTATTATTGCCAGTATCTCTTAAAAAACGTTATATGGAACATTTATGGTTATTGGCAAAAGGTGCATTAATTTATCGTTTCATGTTTAGTGAGTATGGTTCGCGGAACATCGTACATAAACCTTTATTTATAAGTTGTGAAGCTGTAAAGCTCGAAAGTAATGTGTTAATCGGTCCCCATGCTCGCATAGAGGTAATATATAATTGGAGAGATACTCAATACAATCCTTCAATTTTGATAGGCAGTGGGGTACATATTGAGCAACGATGTCATATAACGGCTGCAGCTTTACTACGAATTGGTCAAGGGACGACAATATTATTTGATGTATTGATTACTGATATTGATCATGAATACCAAAATATTGAAATACCAATGAGTCAACAGCCTCTGATTGTGAAGGAAACTACCATCGGAGAAAATTGCTTTATTGGCAGTGGTGCAAAGATAAATGCGGGAACTACACTTGGAAAACATTGTATTGTGGGTGCTAATGCGGTGGTTCGTGGTGATTTCCCTGACTATTGCGTTATTGTTGGAATACCTGCAAAGATTGTAAAAAGATATAATTTAGCTACGCAAGCGTGGCAAAAAACAAACTCTTTAGGGGACTTTGTTTAGGTCCTCGGTTGTAATAAAATACTTAAAGGTAAATGGTGGTGTGGTGTTAAATTATACAGTTATTGGTGGGCGTGGCTTTATTGGTAATGAAGTCTCAAAAAAATTACTTGAAAATAACCATACTATATATATTCCAGAAAGAAACGATATTGATTTGTTTTCTAAGCCGTTAGGCACTGTAATTTTTTGTGCAGGGGCTGGTGATTGTAAAAATGCACCATTGCAGGTTTTTAAGTCAAATTCATTATTGCTAGCTGAAATATTAGAGAAAGCGTCATTCGATAAACTGATTTATATTTCATCTACTCGCCTTTATATGGGGCAGGATAATACCCAAGAAAATGCAAATTTAGTTGTTTCTAATGGAGATGAAAGACGTTTATTTAATTTATCTAAGTTAATTTCTGAAGAGCTCTGTTTGTTAAGCTCTAAAAAGGTTGTTATCATTCGACCCTCAAATGTGTATGGCTTGGCATTAAATAGCCCCCTTTTCTTACCTGCAATTACTCGTAACGCAATAAATAATAAACATGTTGATATGTACGTTACACCAGAATATGCAAAAGATTATATTTCTATCACTGATCTTGTTGATGCGATTTATCAACTTGCTGAAAAAGATAATCTAAGTGAAACAGTTTATAATATTGCATCGGGTATAAATACAAAAGCTAAAGATATAGCTAACGTTCTGGAAAGTGAAACTGGTTGCAATATCAATTGGATAAATGGCTGTGTAGATGAGTATTTTCCAGTTAATGATATCTCTCGACTAAAAAAAGAAATAACATTTAATCCTCGAAATGTATTAGATGATATGAAAATTATGATTGATGATTTTAAAGATAAATTAATTTAGGTATTTCGAAGGTATTAAAATGGATTTTCAAGGTCGCAAAATATTATTTATAGGTATTGGCTTTTATGATTATGACAAATTAATTGTTGAAAAATTAAAGAACAAAGGAGCGGTAGTTAATTATATCTGCCAATCTCATCGTAATAGAGTAATGAACCAATTTGCTAAGTTTAAATCTGCGAGCCATATAGAAAAAAAACACTCAGAAAAGCATCTATTTCTCCAGCTAGATAATCAAACAAACTATGATTATATCTTCGTAATTAAAGGGGATAGGCTTTGCTCCCAACATATTGATATGTTGAAGAAAAACAACCCAGGTGCTACTTTTATCTTATATCATTGGGATAGTATCAGAAGGGTTGAAGGGGGGGCAAAAATTGCGAGCTTATTTGATAGAGTATGTAGCTTTGATCGTTTGGACTGCAATAAATATTCATTTGATTTTATACCCCTTTTCTATAGAAATAGAATTGAACGGAAAGCTACTTATAAATATGACATTTCTTTTGTGGGCTGGTTGCACTTTAACCGTTTAGACTTGCTAAAAGATATTGCATTAAAAATGGATGTTGTAAACAAGAGCTATAAGTTTTACTTGTTTACGAATCCAATAAACTGGTTTAGGTTAAATATTCTAAAAAGAATAACATTTATCCATAGGAAAACATTAGCTTATAGTGAATATTCGGAAATTGTGAGTAATTCTAATGCGATTTTAGATTTCCATCATCCAAAGCAAGATGGACTTACAATGCGAACAATTGAAGCATTAGGTGCAAATAGAAAAATTATTACGACGAATTCAGATATCAGGCATTACGATTTTTATGAATTTAAAAATGTATTTATTTTAGATGATGATGTAGAAATACAGAGCCTTATTAACTTTATTAATGAGGATTTTTCGCCTGTTCCTGAGTCTATTTTATATCAATACTCGATGGATGCATGGCTTGATAAAATATTTTCCTTTTAGCACGTCGCTGTTGGATCTAATGTTGTACGGTGGGCTCTGTCGCTGAGAGCCACGCCATACAAAAGGTGGGTTTTAAAAAATTCATCTTTTTCTATTAAAATAATTTATAAGTAGCTACCAGTGATAAATTCTTTCCTTTTTGTAATCATCACCTTTGTCGTCACTAGAAATCTACCTTTTTCTACCCTTGCACCTATCGCTAACTTTTGCGTCTTGTGCCTTGTCATAATTGGCTTTCTTCATTGGTTCAAAAAAAGAGACAAATATATCGGTTTAGCTTTTTTACTGATTACATTTCTCGCTTCATATAGCTTATTTTTTTTAGAAAATGATCCGTTACTTATTATGCGGTTTTATATAATTTTACTGTCTTTACTATGTGTACATTTCATTCCATTTAATAGCTTAAAATCATTAAATATCGTAATTGGACTGCATATTCTTCAAGGTATTGTTATTATGGCTATATCTTTGTACCTTTATTCGACTTGGGAAGTATCAAGTTATTTACCAATTAGGCATTGGTTTTTAAATAACGGTTTTGGTGATGTGTATACATATGGAAACGGCTTCTTCCGAGTTCAAATTAAAGGAAATGCTCTTATTCCTTTTTTTGCCATGGTATCTAATTTTTTATATTTGAAAACACAACAAAAAAAGTATCGATTTAGTGAAGCCTTCCTTTTGCTTGCAACACTCTTTGCTGGCAACTTTATGTACCTAATTGGTTGCGGCTTTTATTACATTTGTGCTTTCTTGATGCAAACTAACTATTTAAGTAAGGTTAGGGGGTTGAAGAATATAACGTTATTGTTTGCATCTATTTTAATCATACCGATAGCGGTTACCTCTGCTGTGAATGTGATTGAAAAAAAGTCCACTGGACAAGTCTCATCTATTGGTACTCGTATAGATCAGGCTGAAGTATTGCTTTCTGATATGAGCGATGATGTATTTACTGTACTAGCTGGTAAGGGGCTGGGCAATACGCTCGATGTTACGACAAGTGCGAGAGATTATACTGGTAATATTTATTTTGAACTACAAGGCGTCTATTTTTTAAATCAATTAGGCTTTATCTTTTTAGCATTATATATATTAGCTTTGTTTTATCTCTATAGTAAATTTATATATTTTAACCATTTAGGTTTAATTTATTTATCCTATGTTGGTTATGCTATATCAAACCCGTACATTTTGGATACTAATCATATAATTGTAATTATAACACTCTGTTTATTAAGTAGGTTAATCAGAGCCAATATGTTAGTGACTGGAAAATTCAGTAGGAATGTATATTAAGTAGTTTTAGTGTTTATAAATAGAAAAAATTAAAGTGCGAAATTAACTGGTTTTTTCTTAGATGTTTACTAAGGCAGTGTTTATTTATATAAATGTGATTGAGTTATAATTATGAATGAAAAAGTTTTTTCTGTATTAGTCTTATATAATGCAACCCAAACTGAAGCTGAAGTAGCTGTCAATAGATTAGTTGAGTTGGGTACACAAGTGGTTGTCTGCAATAATTCAAAATATGATGTTGAAATAAATATAAGCGATTGTGTAAAAGTATTTAATTTTAGGGAAAATTTAGGAATTGCAAAAGCTCAGTCATTAGGAATGGATTGGGCTTTTAATAATGGTGCTGACTTTGTATTGCAGATGGATCAAGACAGTGAGCCTGACAGAAATCTACCTAGTAAATTACTAGAGTGCTATCATGAATTAACACAAAATAATTATTCTGTAGGTTTAGTCGGTTGTCAGGATTATGATAAAGATACGTTAGAAGTCAATGAAGCCAAGGTTTCTAAAGGGCAAAGTGTTTATTGTTCAGAGTATATCTCCGTGTCTAGTGTTTTAAGCTCAGGTAGCCTAATTCCAAAAGAAGTATATTTGCAGGTTGGAGGAATGGATGACGATTTATTTATCGATGCAGTTGATTTTGAATACTGCTGGAGAATCAAAGCTGCCGGCTATCTAGTTATAAAAAATAACAAAGCAAAACTTGCTCATAAATTAGGCGATGGCAATAAGAAGATACTGCTTTTTATTAATGTAGGTGTTTGTAGTCCTATTCGACATTATTACCAATTTAGAAATACTCTACTTTTAATGAAACGTGGTTACGTGCCTATTTATTGGAAAATATCTAGTTTAGCAAAGCTACTTTTTAAACTATTTATTTATCCATTCACATTACCAGACGGGTATGTACGTTTTAAATACATGTTAAAGGGGATTAAAGATAGCTTGATGGGGCGAGTAGGTATAGTTACATGAATTTTTCTGTACTAATGTCAGTATATTGCAAAGAAAATGCATTATTCTTGGATGAAGCGCTAAGGAGTATTTACAATCAAACTTTAAAGCCGACCGAGGTTGTACTCGTTCAAGATGGACCTCTCTCCAGAGAACTATATGCTGTTATTAAGAGCTGGAAATCTAAATTAAACATAGTCGATGTTTTAATGAAAGAGAATGTTGGTTTGGGGGCAGCTCTAAATGAAGGTTTGAAATATTGTCGTTACGATTTTGTAGCCAGAATGGATACTGACGATATTGCCCTTGAAGAACGCTTTGAGCAGCAGCTTTCTATTTTGACATCTTTAAACGTTGATGTTTGTGGCTCGTGGATTAGCGAATTTGACGATGATCCAAGTATCATCTTATCAATAAGAGAGGTTCCCGAAAAACATTGCGATATAGTTAAATTCTCTAAGTCAAAAAATCCAATCAATCATCCATCAGTTATGTTCAAAAAAAGGGTGGTAGAGCAAAGTGGTGGCTATCAGAATGTGTTGTATTTTGAAGATTACTTCTTATGGTTGAATTTAATTAAAGCGGGATTTGTTTTTTACAATATACCTGCAGCGTTAGTGCATATGAGAGCTGGTTTTAATCAATTATCTAGACGAAGTGGTTATTTATACTTCAAGCGAGAGCTGTATTTTTATAAGTGTTGCTATAAAAATAAATTATTGCCTAAAGGGCATATACTAAAAAGCTTAACATTAAGAATGCCTATAAGGCTTCTACCTAAGGTTATTATTGCAAAAATTTATACATTGATTAGAAATAGTAAAACCTAGGAGTAATCCCTTTTTTAAGTAAGTTTTGTAGCATAATGAGTTTTTCGTGGCTTCTATGTTATTTTGATCCTTGTGTTACAGGAAAAATAAGTAATTAAAAATAGAATAAACTTCAGTTTATAACTCACGCTCGTTAAACTCATCAGCAGCTTAGGTAGAATAATTGAATTGCCCTTAATAAAAGAATCTAAGGGCATTAAATGCTTTGTATTTATCCGTTTATTACATCATTGTTAGAAACCACTTACCCTCGAAGTTGAATGTTCTGTTGTATCCTAACTTCGGAAAATAAATATATTCTAGTTTGTATTCGGTAGACTCAGTTGTGATAGATACGGCATTAACTTTTTTATTTATAAGTATTATTTCCGATTTCTATAAATATTTGTTCGTCTAAAACTGCTTTATACCTTGCTGCCAAAGCAGCTTTTGCATCATCATCGCCATGTACAATTTTTATATGGCTTGGCTTTTTATACATACCCGTTACAAACTTAATTAATCCGTTTTGATCGGCATGGGCACTGTACCCGCTAATTGTATGTACTTTTGCGTTTATAGTAATGCGAGCATCATTTATAAAAACATACCCATTACGCGGGCCATATTTTTGAATTTCGCGGCCTAACGTTTTGTTTCCTTGGTAACCTACAAATAATACATCGGTGGTTTTGTCATTTAAAAATCGCTCAAGATAATTAACTATACGCCCACCAGTGCACATACCGCTTGCTGCTAATATTATGGCTGGTGTTGGCCGCGAACTTAAATAGTTGATAATAGCCAAATGCTCTTTGTGTGAATCAACCGTAGTTAGGTTTTTAAAATCGAGCGGGTGCCTACCGTTTGCAACTTTGCGTTTAGCTTCGCTATCCCATAGGTGTTTAAACTTTTTGTATTGCTCAGTAAAATTGGCTGCCATAGGGGAGTCGAGTATTACGTGAATGTCTCGCCACTTAGACTTTTTAGATGAGCTATGTATGAGTTGCTCTAGCTCGTATAGCAGCTCTTGTGTGCGGCCAATACTAAAAGCAGGAACTAAAACAACACCATTGTCGGCTACGGCGCGTTCAATAATGTTTTTTAGCGTTTTTGTACGCTCTTTACGGCCTTGATGGTTTTTATCGCCGTAGGTTGATTCAATAACTAGAGTGTCGGCTTTGTAGGGCGGCTTAGGCGAAGGGAGTAGCGGGGTATATGGCGCGCCTAAATCCCCTGAAAACACAACGCGATGTTTGTTGTTATTATTATTTGTAATATCAATTTCAACGTAGGCAGAACCTAATATATGCCCAGCACGCTGAAACCTCGCCTTAGCTTTATCGGGCGCTTTGAAAGGCAGTTTAAACCACGTTTTATAATCAACAGCAACTATGCGTTTATTTAATAAGCTTAAGCAGGCAGCTATAATTTTGGGGTCGCGGGTTACACCCACTTTTAAAGCGTCTTCAATTACTAAAGGTAACAAACTGGCCGATGCAATACTT
Organism: Pseudoalteromonas sp. SR44-2; assembly: GCF_014163745.1. NCBI lineage: Bacteria > Pseudomonadati > Pseudomonadota > Gammaproteobacteria > Alteromonadales > Pseudoalteromonadaceae > Pseudoalteromonas > Pseudoalteromonas sp. SR44-2. The sequence continues at coordinate 191,179 of NZ_JACJDW010000006.1, forward strand.
GTATAAATAGGGCCTTTAAAACCGGCTGCTAACAAGTAAGGAATTCGACCAACATGGTCAATATGGCAATGGGTAACAATAAGCGCAGTAACATGGGTAATATTAAACTCTATCGAAAGATCTGCTTTAGAATCCTCACCCTGAAATAACCCGCAATCAACAAGCACACTTGTTTGCTCGTTAACTACCAGTTCGTGGCACGAACCGGTAACTCCATTAACCGCTCCGTGGTGAAGTATTTGCATTGCGCTTCCTTGTTATCAAGTTGTTACATTGAATTTTAAGGTAGAAGCAAAGCCATAAATATTCAAGGTTATAACGCTTGAGCTAAATTAATAACCCCACCTGCAAATATGAACCAACCTGTAGGTGCGAATTTATTTCGCGATTTTATTATTTCTATCATTTTGCGTTCTTACTTAAATCTTAATTTTTGGATCATATAAATTCAGGTTTTTAATAAATTTATTACCTTTTCCTAAACTTTTGTTTAGTTCGTTCTAAACATTGCTTTGTAAGCGCTAAACCAGCGTTAAAGCCTTTATTTCTCTTAAATTCAATAACATTGTTTACTAATGTGAGTGGCTATTAACCACTAAGGCTTATTTACATAGGCACTCTATGGTGGTTATAATGCCGCCGTTATTTAGTTTAGCGTTGTGTTTTTTGCAACTTAGTTATGTGTTAAGGACTATTATGGAAAGTTGGTATTTAGTCGTATGCAAACCTAAGCAAGAAGAGAGAGCTAAAACTAACTTGCAAAATCAAGGGATTGAAGCGTTTTACCCCAAATTAACTACCGAAAGGTTGGTTAAAGGTCGGCGTACCGTCAAACAAACCGCTTTATTCCCTAATTATTTATTTGTATGCCTTGAGTCAAAAAACGGTAATTTTTCTGCTGTAAAAAATACACGTGGAATTGGTGGCTTTGTATCCTATGGATCACAGTATCAATTAGTTTCTACACATATAATTAATCAGCTAAAAAATGAGCGTTCACACACCACAGAATCACTAATACCAAAAGCAGGTGATGTAGTAAGTGTGAATAACGATTCATTTAATAATATACAAGCAATATACAAAGAGCCAGACGGCGACCTGCGCAGCATTTTACTAATTAACTTACTCAATCAAAAAATTGAAGTAAGTGTAGATAATAAAGATATTAAGCAATAATAGCTAAAGCGTAACAGCGTAAAAAATAGCTATATATCAGTACATAGGAACTGTAACCTAAGGGCGGAAGCGTGCCTAAAGCACTGTGGTTAATTACTTGTAGATACCATCTCTCATTTTAAGCTTCAAGGCCGTATTTAACTTTCTTGAAGCTTAAACGCTTCTTGGTTTTTTATTACACCAAAACATATATGAATGAGCTTTCGCATATTTGCACACACAG
>NZ_JACJDW010000070.1:0-1401 GCF_014163745.1 Pseudoalteromonas sp. SR44-2
GCATCTTTCTTTTTATGGGGATACTTAGATGGTTTTGGCTTAACCCATCGGGGATATCTTCTATCCTCTCGTCTAGCTGGAAGCTTAAATAAGACCAGTGTATCGAGTAAGTGCTGCCAGTGTATTGGAATGTTCCCTGGGCTCATTATAGATACTGACGAGAAATACTGAATGACAGCCATCGAACTGCTAGAGAAACTAAGCTGGTTAGGCCATATCCCTGTGACTGTCGCCGCCATCGTCATTATTCTTCGTATTAAATTATAGGCGAGTAACACGGCCCATAGCTCCTGACGCACCATGTCTGGACGCTTACTTCTTAAATGGTATGCGCTATCAAGCATGGTTTGTTTGATTTCTCTAAACCCAAGTTCTATCTCCCAACGATGACAATATAATTCAACAATTTCATTACCTGGATAACGCAATCTATCCGTCATCGAGGTTAATATACGGTAGCTTTTGCCCTTTATTGTTTTGCTGATTAATCTCGCTTTAATCGTTTCAGGAACATCGGGAAAGTTTTTTTGTGCATGCTTTGTGGTTTTCAATTCAATGATATGGTCATTTTTACCCGCGCTGGAGATGATTTCATACTGTAAGTCGGGCCTTGCTGGTATCAGCCAGTGCCTCATCTCCCCAGTTTGGTGCCAACGGTTTAACAGGCCTAAAGAATAATATCCTTTATCAAACATAGTCAGTGAATTATCTGGTGTACGTTCAATTAAACGCTCAGCTAATTTCATCTCGTTGGTTTTAAAGTTATCAAACTCGCTACTGAGAAGTTGATGGCTGGTCAATTCCATATGACAGACCATGCGTATTTGAGGAAAGGCTGTATCACCGTATTGGTTGCTACCTGAAGAGAAGGCTTTACGATTATCAGGCGTGTCGGCTGTTCGCCACACAACACCGTCAACAGCTAATAGGTTCAAACCATTCCATGTTTCGAATGACTGTTGCTTATACATTGATTGAGCAGATTTATTGAAAACGTGTTTAACGGAATCATCACCTAACCTTTGTCTCGCCTGTACCATCGCACTTGGAGCAACGAGTTGGTTCTTGCCAGGTAACATGATATCTAGCTTATTAGCGATATTCCAAACTGATTCTTTTCGAAACAATGCCATGCCAATAACTGACCACAAAACGGCTTCAAGCGGTAATCTTCGCTTACGAACGGTTGCAATCCCTGCTTGTTGAAAACCTTGTTCAATGATTTCAGGGTCAAGAATTTCTGATAATTTTTCAAAGGTATGGTATCGGCTGCTTTCTTCAAGTGTTGCTTGCAGTGCTTGTTCTATATTCACAAAAAATCCGTAGTTAGTTTCCTAACTACGGATTTTGCATGATCGCTTGGATCGGTCAACCGGTCATTTTCTTAACTGATCGGCATTA
>NZ_JACJDW010000071.1:0-1391 GCF_014163745.1 Pseudoalteromonas sp. SR44-2
CATTATGATTAACGAACATACTCATTGGGCAAAACAACAATTCGGTAAATCGGACTTAGGTGATCCAAGAAGAACAGCGCGTCTGGTAAAGTTAGCATCAACGCTTGCAAATGAACCAGGAAAACCACTTGTGAACATCACTCAATCCCCCGCCGATATGGAAGGTGCCTACCGCTTTATTCGCAACGAGAATATTGACGCAACGGCTATAGCAGAGTCAGGCTTTAAAGCCACGGTTGAACAAGCAAAAAGTCATAACTTATTACTCGCATTAGAAGACACGACCACATTAATTTATAAACATTCCTCCATTCGAGATGATTTGGGTCATGTCGGACGAGGAGCAAAACAACGAGGCTTGTTAGCTCATAGCGTATTACTGTTTGCGCCAGACACAAAGCAAGTTGTGGGATTAATTGAACAGTCTCGCTGGAGTCGTGATATCAACACGATTGGAAAAAGAGAAAAACACGCGACGACTTCTTACGAAGAAAAAGAAAGTTACAAGTGGGAGTCAGCGTCACGAGCGATGGCAGAGCGGCTGCAAGGACAAATGGCGAACGTGATATCGGTGTGTGACCGCGAAGCGGACATCTACGAATACTTGCAGTATAAACTGAGCGAGCAGCAACGATTCGTCGTACGCTCGATGCAAAGTCGTCATATTGAAGAAGGTGAGGATAAGCTCTATGCGTTTGCAAGCGAGCTGATGAGTGCAGGCACCAAACACATCCACATTGCACAAAAAGGAGGAAGAAAAGCCCGAAGCGCAACACTGGATATCACCTATGCGCCAGTGACACTCAAAGCGCCTTACAATAAGAAAGGACATTCCCTCCCAGTTTACTATGTCGGCTGTGCAGAGCGAGGAAACGCTGAGAACGGCTTAAGCTGGCACCTATTAACCAGTGAACCAGTCACCAGCAAAGAAGACGCTTTAGCTATCATCACCTACTATGAGCACCGTTGGCTTGTAGAGGAATACCATAAAGTCTGGAAAAGTGATGGTACGGATATCGAAAGTTTACGCCTTCAAAGCCAAGATAACATGGAAAGATTGGTGACGATTAATGGCTTTATTGCGACGCGAATATTGCAACTAAAGTTCACCAATGAGCAGCCTGATTCTCCAAGTTGTGAACAACTGTTATCTCCCAAAGCATGGAAGTTATTGTGGTTAAAGAGAATAAAAACACCATTGCCTGAAACTGCTCCAAATATGTCATGGGCGTATCAGGAACTGGCAAAGTTAGGAGGCTGGAAAGATACCAAGCGCACAGGGCGTGCATCTGTGAAAGTGTTATGGCAAGGATGGCTTAAGTTACAAGCCATCCTGGAAGGCTACGATTTAGCAAAATCTCTTGAGTCAGACTTGTGATCAAGAGACAGCT
>NZ_JACJDW010000072.1:0-1379 GCF_014163745.1 Pseudoalteromonas sp. SR44-2
GCATCAACCGTGGTGGTAAAGGTTTGTGTATTGCCTTGATCGTCCACTACCGTGAAGTTAATAACGGTGCCTTCAACGGCATCACTTGTGCCACTGAGTGTCGGAGTAATATCGTTGCTTGAGCCTGGGCTGGTAAGTACAAGTGTCGGTGCAGTGGTATCTATTTCACCTGCGCCTGTGGCGATGGTGTCGTTGCCTGCCACATCTTCAACACTCGCGCTAATGGTGTATGCACCTTCTGCAAGTGCTACCGGTACAGGGATTGACCACGTGCCATTGGCTAGTACGGTGGCGCTCATTGTTTGCGCTGCGCCGCTGCTGTCGGTGACAACAATGGTTACTTCACTGCCTTGCGGTGCATCGCTGGTACCTGCAATCGTTGGCGTGGTGTCTTTGCCTACACCGTTGTCGGTAATAACAAGGCTCGGGCCAGTAAGGTCTATCTGACCTGTTTCGGTGGCGCTGCCGATATTGCCTAGACCATCATCTACCTGTGCGGTGACAGTATATTCGCCTTCGGCTAAATCAGTTGGTGCATCGACACTCCATACCCCACCCGTTACGGTTGTATCAACAGTCGTAATATTCCCTGCACTGTCTTCAAACGTTAAGCTAATGGTGGTGTTATCTGCCGCATCGCTTGTACCATTAATGGTTGGGGTGGTGTCGTTGGTGTCAACCAGTGCATTAATACTAATGCTTGGGGCCGTGGTGTTGAGCGTTGCGGTTTCACTTAATGTAGTGGTATTACCGGCGTTATCACTAACGCTTGCTTCAATAGTGAGTGGACCATCAGTTAACGCGTTCGGTACATCTGCTGACCAGCTGCCATCGGCTTGCACTGTCGCGGTAAACGTTTCTGTATTATCTGCATCCGTGACGTTAATCGTTATAACCGTGCCTGCTGGCGCGTTCGATGTCCCGCTGATTGTTGGCGTGCTGTCGTTGGTTGCGCCGACTGTGTCTAACGTCAGTGTTGGCGCTAAGGTATCTAGGTTGCCCGTTTGTGTCGCGCCGCCGGTGTTGCCTGCATCATCGGTGATACTGGCTTGCACGGTGTAGCTTCCATCTGGTAATTCAGGGCTGGTTGCTTGCCAATCACCGTTTGCATCCACAGTAGCGGTGATTGGGTGTTCATCACCGTTGCTGTCAGTAATAACAATGTTTACAACCGTGCCTTCAGGCTCTGTTGAGGTACCACTAACAACTGGGGTGCTATCGTTGCCCAGGCCCAGTGCATCAACGGTGACGATTGGCGTAATAGTATCCACATTACCACTGCTGTTTGCTGTGCTCTCGTTGCCTGCCGCATCGGTAATACTCGCGCTTACAGTAAAGTCACCTTGTGCAAGGGCACCTGGAATCTCAATGTTCCAGTG
>NZ_JACJDW010000073.1:0-1364 GCF_014163745.1 Pseudoalteromonas sp. SR44-2
GGCGTAATAGTATCCACATTACCACTGCTGTTTGCTGTGCTCTCGTTGCCTGCCGCATCGGTAATACTCGCGCTTACAGTAAAGTCACCTTGTGCAAGGGCACCTGGAATCTCAATGTTCCAGTGGCCATCGCTGCCAACTAGGGTCTCAATGGTTTGCACAGCGCCTGCGCTGTCGGTGATGGTGAGTGTAACAGTGCCACCAATTTCATTACTGGTGCCCTGCAGCTCTGGTGTTAAGTCGCTAACATCGCCTACGTTTTGAATGGTGAGTATTGGCGCTTGCGTGTCGATAGTGGTGGTATCACTTACTGTAGTTTCGTTGCCAACACTGTCGCGTACACTTACTTCGATGGTGCTTTGACCTTCACTTAATGGTGTGGTTGGAGTGGCACTCCAATTACCATCCGCATCAACAAGGGCGGTGATGGTTTGTGGGTTGCCGTTGCTGTCGGTAACGACTATCGTCACTTGTGCACCTTCGCCCGCATCACTTGTGCCGCTTATGATTGGCGTGTTGCTGTCGCTTTGTGCTGCAACGTCAACCGTCAGCGTAGGCGGTGTATTATCAAAGTCATCTGAGCTAATTGTACGGGTATTACCTGCGGCATCGGTCGCTGTTGCGATCACTGAGCCAACATCAAGTAACGATACATCTAATCCGACTAATGACCAGTTGCCATCCGCATCTGTTGTAGTGGTATATGTTGCACCAATACCACCGCCTACCAGTTGCTCGGTAATAGTAATTTCACTGCCTGCTGGCAAGTCAGACGTCCCACTTAGGGTAACCAATAAACCAAGTTCAAACGTTGGTGTAAAGGCAAGTGCCGGTGGAGTTACGTCTACTTCGCCACTGTCAGTGTCGGTACCTGTGTTGCCTGCGGCATCGGTGATGCTGGCGCTGACACTATAATTACCTTCGGCTAAATCAGTCGTTGGTGCCGCACTCCAGTTACCATTGGCATCGGTTTGTACATCAATGCTTTGCACTGCATTCGCTGCATCTGTAAAGGTCACCGTGATGGTGCTGTTAGGTGCATCACTGGTGCCTGTCACAGTTGGCGTGCTGTCGTTTGTTAATACTGGCGCATCTACACTCACACTTGGTGCTGTGGTATCAATGGTGCCGTTGCCGGTAATATCGGTGCTGTTGCCTGCCACATCGCTGATGTTGGCGGTGATCGTGTACGGCCCTTCTGCCAGTGCAGTCGGTACTTCTACAGAGAAGTTACCATCGGCATCAACCGTGGTGGTAAAGGTTTGTGTATTGCCTTGATCGTCCACTACCGTGAAGTTAATAACGGTGCCTTCAACGGCATCACTTGTGCCACTGAGTGTCGGAGTAATATCGTTGCTTGAGCC
>NZ_JACJDW010000074.1:0-1211 GCF_014163745.1 Pseudoalteromonas sp. SR44-2
TAGATACCATCTCTCATTTTAAGCTTCAAGGCCGTATTTAACTTTCTTGAAGCTTAAACGCTTCTTGGTTTTTTATTACACCAAAACATATATGAATGAGCTTTCGCATATTTGCACACACAGCTTGCATCGGTGTTTTACCATTATTTATTAACGTTAACTTGTGTCGTTTTATTGTTTTATTCCATTGCCCAGCAACAATGGCTGCCATATAAAGTTTGCATCGAATTCTGGCTGGCCCAAGTTTACTGATTGATGTTCGCCCTTTTAATTTACCCGATTCATTGTGCCGTGGGATTAATCCACAATAAGCGGCCGCTTCTTTGGCTTTATTAAATTTTTTAGCCGCAAACAAATACGTCAGCTCTCTCGATAATACGGGCCCAATGCCAGGGATAGACTCAAGTAGCTTTCTGTTTCTTTTTAAATCAGGTTCATTATCTATGTGGTTATCAATGTCAGATTTAAGCTGTTTAATTTCATCATCTAAAAACGCGATTGTCACTTTTATCGATTGGCAAACACGCGCGGAAACGTTGCTAAATTCACTTGCTTCTAATCGGTTAGCTTCTCGTTGGCGGTTACTCTCAAGCGCATCTAAACGACGAATAAGGGCTTTAAGCTCTCTAATTTCTAACGCTTCAGGTTGCCAATAATTAACGACTGCGTGCTTAGCACAGCCATAATGAGCAAGCATCGTTGCATCAGATTTGTCTGTTTTATGAATTATGTTTAAAGCGTCTGCATACTTTTTAGCTTTACCGGGATTCGCTAAAATAATATTAAAGCCTTGCTCGTGTAAAAAATACATCAGTGCTTCATGATAAACACCTGTTGGCTCGAGAGTAATAACGAGCTCATTAGCAGCGCTTTTAGTTGTATTTAAAAGCCATTTTTCTATTCTTGTAAAGTCTTGACGATTGTTTTTAAAGACTTTTGTTTTAATTTTATTTGTAAGCTGGTCTCTCAACCATGATAAATCAATTTTCTCTTTACTAATATCAATGCCGATAAACATCATCTCTACTTACTCCCCTTGTACATACAGCATCTACTTAAATAAAAGTGTGCTTGGATACCATTCAGTTTGTGAGAATAGAAAGCCAGGGCTTTATCTACGGAGCAGTATGAAATACTAGACGCACAGGCAAGCTCACTGACTTCGATGTGATAAATGATAGCTAATCATTTATCAATGAGAGATACAAGAC
>NZ_JACJDW010000075.1:0-1148 GCF_014163745.1 Pseudoalteromonas sp. SR44-2
TAGATACCATCTCTTCTAATCAGCCTCAAGCTTTCTTTAAATTGCTTGGGGCTGATATTCAGTTTGATTCTTCACAACACCAAAACAGATATGTGTCAGCTTTCTCATTGCAGCACCAATTGCCTGCATTTTTGTTTTACCTTGCTCCACTAATCGCTTATTTTGGGCTTTTATATCTGGATTATGTTGTACAGCTACTACAGCAGCCATATACAATTTAGCCCTTATATACCCAGGCCCTTCTTTGCTTAAGGTTGTTTTTCCAGCCCGTTTGCCTGACTCATTAAGCTTAGGTATTAAGCCTAAGTAACAAGCTAATTGCTTGGCATTTTTAAACTGTTTACATGCCATCAAGGACACCATCATACGTGATATGACCTCTCCAACACCTTTGATACTTTGAAGCAATTGGCGGTTCTTTTTTAATTGTGGGTGTCTATCAATATGCTCATCAATGTCATTTTTTAGCTTGCCCATCTCAGTTTTTAGTACAGCTATCATATCTTCAATTGACTGAGTAACTCGAGTAGATGCACCTGAGAAACCAACAGCTTCATAACGATTTTCTTCGCGACGTAAGTCTTGCTCAAGTGCTTCAAGTCTACGCGTCATTACTTTTAACTCTCTCGCTTCAACAGGCTCAGGCTGCCAACTTAAAAGTGAGTGCTGTTGGTCATGACCATAACGAGCAAGCATTGTGGCGTCTGACTTGTCTGTCTTATGGACAAGCCCTAATGAACTTGCGTACTGTTTTGCTTTACCAGGATTTACATGTAATAAAATAAATCCTTGCTCATATAGGAAATACATCAGCGGCTCGCTATAAACACCTGTGGGCTCTGTTGTAATAACAATATCTTGTGCTTCTAAATTTGTATTCTTTATCAACCAGGCAACTAACTCTTGATAGCCCTTTGGGTTATTTTTAAAAATCTTCGTTTTCTTTTTACTTTTGACTACATCGCGTAGCCAGGAAATATCTAACTTTTCTTTACCCACATCAATGCCAATAAAAGCTTTCATCTCTATCTACTCCCCTTGTACATGCAGCGTCACCCTTAGTTGGGGCGCTAGGATACCATTCAGTTTAATGGAGGTTAGGAAGTCAGGGCTCAATCTACGTCACAGCATTTTCACACTCTGGTTGG
>NZ_JACJDW010000076.1:0-1111 GCF_014163745.1 Pseudoalteromonas sp. SR44-2
TGTAGTGGTCAACTAATTTTGGCCACAGTTTTAGAATCTTGGTATCTAACCTCAGATTCATTTGGTGCTAAACCTGCATTATAATGATGTGGTCTAACATTGTTGTAATATCCGTTGATATAATCACTCACACTATATTTAGCTTCTTCAAAGTTTTCATATCCAACTTTTGGCATCCACTCCGTTTTAAAGCTTCTAAAAAATCGTTCCATTGGCGCATTATCCCAACAATTTCCGCGCCGACTCATGCTTTGTGTGATTTTATAGCGCCATAAACGTTGGCGATACTTCAAGCTTGTATAATGGCTTCCTTGGTCTGAGTGAAACATCAGTCCTGTCGGTTTTCCTCTGCTTTCATACGCGAGTTCAAGCGCTTTTAGCGTTAAGTTAGTATCTGGCGACAATGACATTGCCCAACCAACGACTTTGCGTGCAAATAAATCAACAACGACCGCTAAATAAGCCCAGCGATTGCCTGTCCAAATATACGTCACATCACCGCACCACACCGTATCCGGCTCAACAACATCAAACTGCCTATCTAGAAAATTCGGGATTTCAAGGTGCTCATTACCACCGCGTTTATATTGATGTTGTGGTACTTGGCAGCTCTCTAGTTTTAGTTTAACCATCAGCTTAGCGGCGCGATAACGGCTTAATTCAAAACCGTTATTCGTTGCAATTGCTGCGATTGTCCGTGCCCCAGCCGAACCGCCACTCATTGCATGTATAACTTTAACTTCCGCTTCTAACCTTACTTGCTCTGGTGTCGATGTTGTATCCCGTATGGCCCAATATTTATAGCTGCTGCGATGCACATTGAATACGCTACACAACACGCTGATTGGGTAACGCTCTCGTTGATTTAATTTCTCAATTAACGAGAATTGCTCAGGGAGTCGGACATCAAGAGAGCGGTAGCCTTTTTTAATATATCCTTTTCTAATTCAATGCGTTGGATTTGCTTTTTAAGTTCGCGGATTTCAATTTGTTCAGGCGTCATTGGTGAAGCCAATGGGGACTGGCCATTCCGTTCTTGCTTTAATTGAGTTACCCACTTACTTACAGTTGATTTACCAACCCCCATAGCTTTAGCTGCATCTTCTTGCGT
>NZ_JACJDW010000077.1:0-718 GCF_014163745.1 Pseudoalteromonas sp. SR44-2
CGTGAACTTCTTTCTGAATACGATTTCCCAGGTGATGACTTACCTCTAATCGCTGGTTCTGCGCTTAAAGCGTTAGAAGGCGAGAAAGAGTGGGAAGATAAGATTGTTGAGCTTGCAAACGCACTTGACTCTTACATCCCAGAGCCAGAGCGTGACATCGATAAGCCATTCATCATGCCTATCGAAGACGTTTTCTCAATCCAGGGTCGTGGTACTGTTGTAACTGGTCGTGTTGAAGCTGGTATCATCCGCATCAATGACGAAGTAGAAATTGTTGGTATCAATGATACAACTCGTTCTACTTGTACTGGTGTTGAAATGTTCCGTAAGCTTCTTGACGAAGGTCGTGCTGGCGAAAACATCGGTGCACTTCTACGTGGTACTAAGCGTGAAGACGTTGAACGTGGTCAAGTACTAGCTAAGCCTGGTTCAATCAACCCACATACTACATTCACTTCAGAAGTATACGTACTTTCTAAAGATGAAGGTGGTCGTCATACTCCATTCTTTAAAGGTTACCGTCCACAGTTCTACTTCCGTACAACTGACGTAACTGGTGACGTACAGTTACCAGAAGGCGTAGAAATGGTAATGCCTGGTGATAACATCAAGATGACAGTAACTCTAATCGCACCAATCGCGATGGATGAAGGTCTTCGTTTTGCTATCCGTGAAGGTGGTCGTACTGTAGGTGCTGGTGTTGTAGCAACTATCGTAG
>NZ_JACJDW010000078.1:0-609 GCF_014163745.1 Pseudoalteromonas sp. SR44-2
ATATTGAATACTAAAGTAGATACCAATCAATCAACTCATAAGAGTTAATTAAATGGCACTGAATGGTACTGCTACCATTCTTTTTTTACTTTTGAAAACTCTTGATAAATACAATGTATCTATCATAATTTTATTATCAGCTTTTCCAAATTTTTAAAGAGCAAGAGATACAAAAACCTCTCAAAATTAAACACACTCTATTCTCAGGCAGTTAATGGCCCGATAAAGAATATTTATTTTTAAGAAGTAAAAGTGGTGGAGCTAAGCAGGATCGAACTGCTGACCTCCTGCGTGCAAGGCAGGCGCTCTCCCAGCTGAGCTATAGCCCCACATATGCTGGTACTTACTGTTTTAACCATCTTCTTGATTAGACAAGAAGTGGTGGGTCTGAGTAGATTTGAACTACCGACCTCACCCTTATCAGGGGTGCGCTCTAACCAGCTGAGCTACAGACCCAAAACAATAAGTGTTGTTCTCTTTACAATAACAATCATCTGTGTGGACACTACGAACAAATAAGTTCTAAATCGTATAAGGAGGTGATCCAGCCCCAGGTTCCCCTAGGGCTACCTTGTTACGACTTCACCCCAGTCATGAATCACTCCGTGG
>NZ_JACJDW010000079.1:0-410 GCF_014163745.1 Pseudoalteromonas sp. SR44-2
ACAGTATAAGTTACCGTGGCGAGTCCATTGGTATTCGCAGCTGGGGTATATTGAATTTGATTGCCAACTACTGAGGCTGAGCCAATATCAGCTGATGCTGCGCTTATGACAAGGCTATCGCCATCTTCATCAGAGTCATTGGCTAATACGTTTATCAGTATTGGTGCTGCATCTTCCGCCATGGTCGCGGTATCGTTATTAGCAACAGGTGCATCATTCACGGCAGTTATCGTAACGGCGACTGTGGCTGTATTGGTCCCACCATTATTGTCACTAACAGTATAAGTTATCGTGGCAAGTCCATTGGTATTCGCAGCTGGGGTATATTGAATTTGATTGCCAACTACTGAGGCTGAGCCAATATCAGCTGATGCAGCACTGATCGTCAGGCTGTCGCCATCCACGTCTGA
>NZ_JACJDW010000007.1:0-162812 GCF_014163745.1 Pseudoalteromonas sp. SR44-2
GTATGTTCGTTAATCATAATGTGCCCTCAAACAAGATTTGAAGATCTGATCATGAAATTGAGATTTAGTTCAAAAAAATCCCCGCTAATTTCTTAGCAGGGATTTGTGTATAAGAGACAGCTTATTTAGCGGCTTTGTTGTGAGTTGTAGTTAACGCTTATGATTTAAAAAACTGCATTGATTTGGTTAAATCATTAGATAAGCGACTTAATTGCTGTGCATCTTGTAGCGTTGATTGAGCTGATGTTAGCGTTTGATCTGCTAAATTACTCACTTCTTGCGAATCATTTAATGCCTGTGTTGTTGCATTTGATTGCTGTTTAACACGCTCTGCGATTACTTCACCCTGGTGTTTAATATCGCCCATACTATGCTCTGCACTTTGCAATACTTCATTGGTTTGATTGGCTGCTTTTACTGATCGCTCCATTTTTTCAACACTTGAGCGCATTTTTTGCTGAGTGTCGTCAGATGCTTGTTGTAAGGAGCTAATAATTTGGTGAATTTCTTGTGTTTGTGTTTGTGTACGCTGAGCAAGTGTTCTTACCTCATCGGCTACAACGGCAAATCCACGACCATGCTCGCCGGCTCGCGCGGCTTCAATAGCGGCATTAAGTGCAAGTAAGTTTGTTTGATCGGCTATTTCACTGATCCCTTTACTTACTTTGCTAATTTCTTGGCTATCTTGTGCTAGTTTATCGAGCGCTTGTTGGCTCTCTGCAAATTCAATTTGGAGGTCTTGCATATATTTAGCAAGCTCCATTGTATTATCTGAACCTTGTTTCACATGAGCTGCAGCATTTTGTGCGGTAAGCGTAGCTTGATGCGCTGACTCTTCAACTGCAAGTGCGTTTTGAGCCATATCGCTTAGTGCATTATAAATGGCATTGACTCGAATTTGCTGTTTTGAAACATCATTGCTTGTTTCGCTACTCGCATGTGATAGCGATTTAGTTGCGCCGCATAGCTCTTCTGTACTTGCTTTAACATCAAATAACAAATGTGAAAATGCATTAAGTAATGCATTGTAGCGCGATGCAATAATTCCCATTTCATCATTAGTGCTCGAATCGATAGTGGCATTTAAGTCGCCATTCGCGGCTCTATTCGCGGCATCAGCAAAGCGATTAATGGTATCAACAACTGCAAAATAAAAACCAATCATCAAATAAAATGCAAATAGCAAACTGATCAATGAAGCAGCTAAAACAAGATTTCGTGTCCACTGTTGAGTTTGCAGTTTTGCCTCTATAAGGCTCTCAAGTGTTGGAATGCTCTTACTAACAAGTTGATTAATACTACTGTGAACGTTGTTTGTTAGCTTAGTGAACTCTGCTTGAGTTAATAGAATATCGTCTGGTTCAAGTAGTTTTTCATCTATCGCTTTTTTAAATGCTCCCACAGCACTGTGTAAATTAGTTAAAGGAGGCATGAGCGCTTTGTTTACTACTTTATCTGCATTGGTGGCTACATTGAGTATTTTATCGAGTTGTTTTTCGTATAAAGGAAGTGACTTACTAAAATTTGAAAGTGCTATAAACGTATCAGGCGTAAAACGGTTACTAGCTAAAACAGTATTAGCGCTTTGCGCTGTTGAGTTTATTTGCATTATAAGTGCAGGAATTGGCGTGACTAAAGAGCGGTTTACATAAGCGCTTGCTAATTGACTGTCTAAGGCTAGATTTGATTGAATAGAAACAAGTTCAAGTACTTCATTTGCTTGTGTGTCTTTTATATCAAAGCCGAGTGAGCGAGCTATTTTTATATTTTGATTCGTATCTCCCTGCATTTGATTTGAAAGTATAGCTCTGTAGCCTTTTAAGCCTTGCTGCTGCATTTTTGAAACAGTAATACTTTCACTTAATAACGAGACTAAAAAAAACAAACTAAGTGCTAGAGGAACGAGTAAAATTCCAAACATTAAGCTGATTTTAGTTTTGTATTTTAAGTTTGCCATTAGCTGGATAGCGGGAAAAGAAAATTGGCGTAATCCTGACATAAGGCTCTCTTGTATTTTTTGTAATAGAGTAAAGGTGAATAGACCTTGTTATGCTTAATTATCATTCATTAATAGTACATTACAAATAAAAAAAGCCCTTTCGGGCTTTTTTCAATCTTTAGTCTTAATTACATACTTAAAAACAAGTGGTTACAAATGTATAAATAGTAATTTTTAGCTTAAAGTTTAGCAAACGAGCGTTCCGCTGCCGCTATTGTGTTTTTTACTTCTTGCTCAGTATGCGCTGCACATACAAAACCAGCCTCAAATGCTGATGGGGCAAGGTAAACGCCTTCTTCAAGCATAAGGTGGAAAAAACGTTTGAAGCGCTCTAGGTCACACTCAGTTGCTTGCTTGTATGTCGTTACTTTTTCAGCATCAGTAAAAAAGAATCCATACATGCCGCCCGCATAGTTAGTTGTTAGCGCAACACCGGCTTTTTTAGCAGCAGCTTCAAAGCCTTCACAAATTGCTTTTGAAATAGCTTCTAACTTATCGTGAAGGCCAGGCTCACTTAATAGCTCAAGTGATTTTAAACCTGCAGCCATTGCAATAGGGTTACCAGAAAGAGTACCTGCTTGGTAAACTGGTCCTACAGGCGCAATGTAATCCATTATTTCAGTTTTACCACCAAACGCGCCAACTGGCATGCCGCCGCCAATTACTTTACCTAAACACGTAAGATCTGGTTTAATGTTGTAATAAGCTTGTGCACCGCCAAGTGCAACACGAAAGCCTGTCATTACTTCATCAAAAATAAGTACTGATTTATATTCGTCACACACATCACGCAAACCTTCTAAAAAGCCAGGCACTGGTGGAATACAGTTCATGTTACCGGCTACTGGCTCTACAATAATACAGGCAATTTCGTCTGCGTATTTTGCAAAAATAGCTTTTACTTCATCTAGGTTATTAAACGAAACTGTAAGTGTATGCTTAGCAAAGTCTTCAGGAATACCTGGAGAATTAGGCACACCCATTGTTAGCGCACCAGAGCCTGCCTTAACTAATAACGAGTCAGCGTGACCGTGGTAACAACCTTCAAATTTTAATATTTTATCGCGACCGGTAAAGCCACGTGCTAAACGAATTGCACTCATTGTTGCTTCAGTGCCTGAGCTAACCATGCGTACTTTTTCGATTGATGGAACTAGCTCTTTTACTTTTTCAGCCATTAATATTTCGGCTTCAGTTGGTGCGCCATAGCTAAGGCCATTTTCTACAGCTTCGTGTACAGCTTGTTTAATTGCAGGGTGATTATGGCCCATGATCATAGGCCCCCAAGAGCCAACATAATCAATGTAACGATTACCGTCGGCATCAAATGTAAACGCGCCTTCTGCTTTTGTAATGAATAGTGGCGTGCCGCCTACACCATTAAAAGCACGAACTGGTGAGTTTACGCCACCAGGAATAGAAGCTTGGGCGCGTTCAAATAAGTCTTGGCTAATTGTCATGAAAAATCCTATAAATTGTCACTTAAAAGGGGGTTAGCTGTCGCGTTTGCGGCTAAACCAAGGTACGTCTACTTCATACTTATCGACTTTGTTTTCTACGCCGAGTGTTAAAGCAAACAGTGCCATACGAATTAATACGCCGTTTTGTACCTGGCGAAATATTGCTAAATTGTCGTTACTGTTTAAGTCGTTATCAAGCTCGTTGGCTTCTAAGCGACTGTCACGTGGAAGAGGATGCATTAATACAGAGTTAGGCTTACAGTGAGCGCTGTAAATAGATTGGCTAATCCTAAAGCCGCCACGGTATTTATTTGCTTCTTCTTGCGATGGAAAACGCTCTTCTTGAATACGTGTTTGGTAAACAATATCGGCTGCTAAATTGCCTTCCATCTTGTTTACTAGCTCAATTTTATGGCCAGCATTTTCTACTGCATCTAAAATGCTTGTTGGCATTTGTAAGCCGTCAGGCGCGACCATCGAAAACTTTACATTTTTATAATGGCACAATAGTTTAGATAAAGAATGCACTGTGCGGCCATACTTTAAATCGCCCACAAGCGCTATATGCATACCATCAATATTTTGACCAAAACGATGTAATTCACGCTCAATGGTTAATAAGTCAAGCAATGCTTGAGTAGGGTGCTCATTTGGGCCGTCGCCGCCATTAATAACTGGCACAGTACAGCCGTCAGCAAATTCACTAACTGAGCCTGCATCAGGATGGCGCATAGCAACAGCGTCAGCATAAGCTGAAATAACGCGGGCGGTATCGTAAAGAGACTCACCTTTAGCAAGGGCTGAACTTTGCATACCTGTAGTTTCACGTACGCCACCGCCAAGTAAGTTAAAGGCGGTGCCAAAGCTAACTCGTGTACGAGTGCTTGGTTCAAAAAACAAATTAGCTAAAATAGCGCCTTCTAGCACCGTAGTTTGCTTTTGCTTTTTAGCATAAGGCTCCATTTTTTTTGCTACTGCAAAAATACGTTCAATGCAGTCTCTGTCTAGCTGATTTACAGACAGTATATGCTCACCTTGGAAACTTAACATGGGGTTATTCCTAATCAATCAAATGGGCGCGATAATCCATAAATGGAGCACGCAATCGCGCGTGTTAAAGCAAGTATTGTAAATTGCAGCGAAGTTTAACATGCGCCGCAAAGCTTATAAATTAGGTTTTATTACCGCAAGCGCCACTATGATGAGCAATGCAATAACTGGGAGCTCATTAAAAATACGGTAAAAGCGGTCTGTCTTAGTGTTGCGGTCATGTTTAAAGTCATTTAATAACTTAAAACAGTAGCCGTGGTATATATATAATATGATCACAAGCACTAGTTTATAGTGCAACCACATACTGTATCTAAACCAATCACGACCATATTCAACAATGGTCAATACACCAAATACGGCGGTTAATACAGCAAATGGGGTAACGAAATAAAGTAGTCTGCGCTCCATAACTTTTAACATAGAGTTGCATGATCTTTCCTCGCTCATAGCGTGATATACAAATAATCGAGGCAAGTAAAAAATACCGGCAAACCACGCAATCATAAAAAATATGTGGAGTGTTTTATAAATCAATAATGCGCTCATAATAGTCCTTATTGTTTAAAGTAAGCTGTTACGAATGGTTAAAATATGATGAATTTGATCCCAGCGTAATAGCCCCATAATTTGTTGATTATCTAAAAGGTTATAAACGTAAAGCGCGCCACTTCTTTTATCTTTTAGGATATCGAAAGCATCGGCTAGGGTGGCCTGACTACTGATGCCCTGCAAGCTAATATAATTTATATTTATTGTTTCATTAGACATTAGCGTTAAATCGTATTCAGCGAGACGATAGCCATTTTCTTCGTCAAAAACAATTAACGGAGTTTGGCTATCCATGGCATCTAATGTGCTTTTTATTTGCACTTTGTCGTCAGAATAAAGCAATTTAAAGTCTTCATCCATATCATCCATTATCCCCACTTTTTGTAATGCTTCGGTAGCGGGAGATACATGGTACGGTAATCCTTGAAAATCTAGTTGCTGCAAAAATATGGAGCGATTTCCAAAAAACTGTAATGCTGTTACATAGGCCGTGGTGATCACAAGCATAGCTGGAACAATTATTTCAGGTGACGATGTAAGCTCCATGACCGTTGTTAAAGCAGCTAGTGGCGCATGCAACGTGGCGGCCATTAATCCGGCCATACCTAACACGCCATAAGTACCCGCTATATCAGTGCCAGGACTAATAAACTGAGCAAAAAAGGCCATTAGAGTACCAATTAATACGCCAAGTCCAATTACCGGACCAATTAAACCACCTGGTATACCCAAACCGATAGCAAACAATGTAGCAAGTAGTTTAGCGATTAAAATGGTAGTAAGCAGCTTTACGTCATCAGGAGATTCAACCGCGATAGTTATTGCGCTCATACCAGAGCCCATAGCATGAGGCACTGCGTAAGCTATTAAGCTGGCAATGCATCCTGCAATTAATAAACGAGGGAACATACTTAAAGGTTTAAATGTTTTAATAATTAGCATTAAGTTTTGATTAAAGCTAAATGCAATAGCACCCAGCGCCATGCCGCATAATATTAAATAAGGGTAATGCCAACCACTCAATGGCGCTATGGTAATGAGTGCAAGCTCTGAACCTTCACCAAAAACAAACTGTGTTGCCAGTGCGCCAGTAACAGCGGCAAGCATGATAGGTACAAATATATGTACTTTATATTCACGAAGTACCACTTCCATTACAAAAATAACGGCTGCAAGTGGAGTATTAAACGACGCGGCTATGCCTGCCGCTACTCCACAACCACTTAGAGTACGCATGGCATTATGCGGTAAATGCAGCTTATCTGCCAAAATACTCGCCCCCGTTGCGCCCATATGCACGGAAGGCCCTTCTCGGCCAACTGAAAAACCGCTAATGAGAGCAAGTGCGCCACCAACAAACTGATTAACCGTATTGTATAAAGGCATTTGCCCGTAGTGACGTTTAATTCTGTGTATAACGAAGGGGATACCCAAGCGGTAATGTTTAAACCCAGTAAAGGCAGCAAACGTGGCTATTAGTAATGCAGCAACTAAAGGCATTAGTACACGTTCAAGTGTTGGTAGGGTAGTAAAGTCGTCAGGTGTTTCTAAAAATAAGCTTTGGAAAAACAGAATGGTTAAGCGAAATAAAATAATAAAAAATGCAGCAATTAATCCGGCAACTACGCCTAATAAGCATAATTGTACAGATGTTTTAGGTTTTGCCAGCCGACGCCTGAGTTGCTCAAGCCACATGCATAATTCCTCGCTGTATTTTTCAGCAGCATTTTAGCAAAAGAGTTTAGCTAAGTCCTTGTGATTTTGAAATTTTCGTAACTTATATTAACAATTTGCAGTGAAGATTAAGACCTATTGCCTATAACTAAAATATTTAATGAGTTTATAGCGTATAAAGGTCGCTTTTAGTTTGCTTAAGTATTATTTTAGCTAGTTAATGTTTGGCCACTTTTTTACTAATTTATAGATATAACTTAGAGGAAAGAGTTGTTTTACTATACTTGATTAAAACACTCGGGTATTAGATAATCACGCCATTGCGATATTGAGGGTTTTAAAATGTCTGAAGAATTACCAATTAAGTTCAGCGATGCAGCTGCTGTTCGTGTTAAACAGTTAATCGACGAAGAAGAAAACCCAGACTTAAAACTGCGTGTTTATGTAACAGGCGGTGGTTGTTCTGGTTTTCAATATGGTTTTACTTTTGATGAAAAAGCGAATCCTGGCGATTTAGAAATTGTAAAAAATGGTGTAACACTCGTTATTGATCCAATGAGCATTCAATATTTGGTTGATGGTGAGGTTGATTACACTGAAGGATTAGAAGGCGCACGCTTTTTTGTATCTAATCCAAATGCAACAACAACTTGTGGTTGTGGTGCAAGCTTTAGCGTTTAACAGCCAAACGCTAAATAGAATAAAGCCGCTTTTGCGGCTTTTTTAATGCCTACAAATCGGTTGGTGCGTATTCGGTAATTTGCATTATCAATACAAAAAAGCCGAGCACAAAGGCTGAAAACGCTAAAATATACATAAAGCCTTTTTTACCTTGTTTAATTGGTACGCCGTTGTGGCGCAAAAAAAAGTACCAACCTAAACACAACACGATAGGTAATAAAAAAAGAAGTCTGAACATTACTTGGCCTTTTTAGTGCAAATTATTGCTTAATAATAAACGTGTAACATTAAAAAGGAACAAATATGTTATAAATATTTTTAAGCTGTTTTATGAAGGTAATATTATTTTTTTAATATTTTCTGATAACTTAGGTCAAATATTCAGTGTTTATAAATGTTCGTTCAGGTTGATTTTGTACCGAGTATGTAATTAATTATTTAACCAAAGTGTTAATAGTATATAATGTATCCAAGAATGAGACGGGCAAAATTTCATTCTCAATAAAAACAAATCTTTACCATATTATTAGCGTAGTTTTTAGCTGTGTTGGTGGAGTGAGTAGCAACACATGCTTTATTAAGCAATAGCTTGCTATTGAAAGTATGACTGCTTACCAGCCTACGGCTATTGATGGAAACTACTGCTTTAATGGGTACGTCAAATCATCTAGTAGGAGATGTAAAATGATGGGCAAAACAGTTTCTTCTGAAGAAAATGCAAAGCTAACAAAGTGGCTTAAAACTAAGCGCCATGAAAAGGGTCATACAATGCGAAGCCTAGCACAAGTGCTTGGAACGCCTCATTCATTTATCGGCAAGATTGAAAATCAAGAACGCCGTTTAGATGTCATTGAGTTTGTTCGCTATTGTACAGCTCTAGAAGTTGATCCACATGAAGCACTTAGCTTGCTAAAAGTAGATTAACTCAATAATTGCTTAGTACACTCTAAGGGGCACTTGATAGTGCTAAGCAATATGTTAATGCAGGGATGCATTAAATATTTTTGTGGTAATTCTTCTCAAGCTCATACAACTTATGCCTAATCAGATATAAAAATATCAACGAAGGTAAAACCATTAAGGCTGTTAAAATAAAGAACAGCGACCAATTTCCCATTAACCAATCATCAATTACTACACCACTGTAGCTTGAAAGCAATGTTCGTCCTAAATTCCCTAATGACGCCAGTAATGCATAGTGCGTTGCACTAAATGCTCTATCGCATAACATCGATATAAAGGCCACCATAGCGACCAACGACCACGCTTGCGTAAAGCCATCAATAACAATAGCAAAGGCATACAGCCTTAGGTCAGGGCCAACTAAAGCAATCCACGAGAAGGCTAAGTTTGAAGCAGCCATTGCAATACCACTTACAAATAAACCCTTAACAATGCCATATTTTTGATTAAATAAACTGCCAACAAAGGTAAATATGATTGTAAGTACCGCTGTACCTACCTTCGAAAATGTAGCTATATCGCTATTACTAAAACCAATTTCTTTATAAAACACAATCGACATGCGCCCTAAAAACGCTTCGCCTATTTTAAATAAGAAAATAAACGCAAGTAATGCGAGTGCTGTTTTAACGCCATTTTTAGTAAAAAAAGCTCTAAAGGGATCAATAACGGTTACCGCAAGCCACGCAACAGCTTTTGTTAAAGGAGTTTGTTTTGTAGAGGACAGTTTTTCAAGGTACACACGCTCAAGTTCAGCATGTACTGCTTCGCGGTTAGTTTCGGGCTCTTTTGCAAACAGTGCTCCACTCATTAACAGCAGCATTACGGCAGCTAAAAAGTAATAAATTTGTGGCCAGTCGAGCGAGGGGATATCGGCCATGTAAAATGGAATGGCGCCTAAAAGTGCATAACCTGTCCACCAACCCGAAGTTGCCATGGCGGCTGCAGCGGTTGCTTTGTGTGATTCGCTTTCGCTTAGGGTGTCTATTCTAAAGGCATCAATAGCAATGTCTTGAGTAGCCGAAGCAATGGCGATTAATAAACAAATCGCAGCAACAATTGCTAAATTAGCTTTTAAATCAAGCCCTGCTAATAGCAAGGTGCCAATAAAAATAAAACTTTGGCAAAATAGTATCCAACTGCGACGTTGGCCTAGCCATTTATATAAAATAGGAAGTTTTGTACGGTCAATGAGTGGCGACCACAAAAAGTTTATGCTGTAAGCGCCAAATACAATGCCAAATAGGCCTATCATACTGCGACTTAGCCCTTCATCTTTTAGCCAAGCAGACATAACAGAGCCAATTAAAACCCACGGAAAACCGCTACTCATACCAAATATGAAAATGTGGATTAAGCGTTTGTCTTTAAAGTAAGAAAAATATTCGCTAATAGAGAGAGATTTGCTCATAGGGCCTTCATTGGCTTTGATGCAGAGCAGCTAAGCTGCTCTTAAAAAATTATAGTGGGACTTGTTCAAGCACTTTAATGTTTAAGATGACAACAGGTTTTTTAGGTACGAAATCGTAGCCAATTTTTTCATTAAAACCGGTTTCAACAGTCATAATTTTATCAAGCGTGTCGTAACCATCCATTACGCTACCAAATACTGCAAAGCCCCAATCTTTCCCTGGATTTAAGTGATCGTTATTATCCATATTAAAAAAGAATTGGCGAGTTCCTGAGTGCGGTTGTCTATCTTGATAGGCCATAGCAATGCTATACATATCGTTTTTTAAACCGTTACCGCTTTCATTAAAAATAGGGTCATTTTCATGTAGGCCATCATAGTCTTTATCGTAACCGCCACCTTGAATAACAAAGTCGCGATCATTTTCTACATCGCGCTCAATACGGTGAAAAACGCTGCCTTGATAACTTTTGTCTGACACGTAAGTTAAAAAATTATTGACTGTGATTGGCGCTTTAGAGCGATCCAGCTCAACCACGATGCTACCCATTGACGTTACAATTTCTACGCGTGGAAAAATGTTGTCCTTTTGCACAAAGCGGCCTTCTTGGGCTGCTAAGCTACTTACACTAAAGAATAGGCCTAAGCAGATTAAAAAAAGTCGTTTCATAGTTAACCTTCTAAAAATTCTATTAATTCAGGGTCAGATACAATGCGGGTAATAACTTGCTCAGTCAACTTATTGAGCTGACCTTCTATTTTTGCTTGCTCATGACTAAATGGGCCTTCTAAATTAGCACTGCCTCTATACACTTTACTAAAGTTACTTGAGGCGCGAATAACACGCACGCCAAGTTCTATGTGGGCTTCGCTGGTATGGCTCACTAGCCTTTCGGTTACAACAGCTTGCAATGCATGAATATCTACTTCAAAGCGAACCGTTGCTAAGTTAGAAATACTGGCTCCATTGCGGCTTAGGGCGCTGTCTAACACACTTTTAATAGAGCTGGTAATACCTTGGCTTGCAAAGGTTTTAGTTTTGTCTGACTCAATAAGTTTAAGTGTTGATGTATCGCCACGTAAATCAATTACACTAGTACTTAAGCTACTATTTATAGTGCTTATTTGACCATTTTTATAAACAGGGTTAAGTATTACTTGGCTAGGCTGATTCGCGCAGCCACCAAGTATCAGTAATACACAACACCCAATTATAATGTTTGTTATTTTCATTTATAGCATTCCACTATTTTTTGTTGCACTTAAAACGACAAACTTTTTGTTTGAACCTAACAACTTACAGTTGCCGAACATACGGTTTAATTTATCATGATAATCTAAATGACGATTACCAATAATACGCAGCTCACCGCCTTCTTTTAAAGTATCTTTTGCTTGTTTAAACATTTGCCAAGCAATATGGTCGGTAACGGCCTGAGCTTGGTGAAATGGAGGGTTACAAAGCACCATATCTACACTGTCTCTTTCAAAGCCTGTTAAACAGTCGTTTTCGATGAACTCGCAGTTATCAAACTTATCGCCTAGGTTAATTTCTACATTTAACCGAGCCGACTCTACTGCCATGTAAGACTCATCAACAAAGGTAACTGATGCATTAGGGCAACGAGCAAGCGTCATTAATCCAACAACTCCGTTACCACAGCCTAAATCAATAATGCTTTTAGCTTTTGGTGTTTCTGGTAAGTAGTTAAAAAAGAAGCGTGCACCAATATCTAACGAATCACGCGAAAACACATTTGCATGATTTGTTATATTAAACTCAGTACCTTCAAGCTCCCACGTTACAGGGAAATCTGCTGCTTTATATCCGCCTTTAGCTGTACTTAATATAAGACGGGATTTTTTAACTGCTAGGCTAGTTTTTGTTTCACCAATAAATTGCTCAAATGATTTTATTGTTGAGTTGTGAATTTCTTTTGTTTTACCTGCGGCAATTACTGGCGTACCAGGAGCAAGGACTTCACTGAGTTCACTTAACTGAAACTGTAAAAAACCTACATTACGAGGGATTTTAATAAGTACTAAATCAACATCCTGCGGTAATGCAGACAAACTATCTAATTGTGTAAAATCTGCTGTAGGCAATTTGTTTTCTTGTAAGTTATAAGCCGCAGCTTGGTGGCTAATATAAGAATCATTAACTGAACAAACCGTTAACTTATTAAAATAACAAGCAAGTGCGCCAAAGCTATCGTTTAAAATAAGCAATGAGCGACAATCAGGGTGATGTTCGTTAACATAATTGATAAGGTACTCATCTGCCGAATCCCACGCTTGTAAGCTGCGGTTTTTTTGATCCAAAGGAAAGCGTTCAAGAGTAAAGGTTTTATCGCCTAGCTGGGCTTGCGTCGTCATAATGGTTCGTTGATCAGTAATCTAATGTAGGTAAATTCTAACATGCAACGGCAAAACGCCAACCCCCAACAGTTACCAAATGGCTTTTCTTATCAAAGTAGGGCACTTAGTGCACAAAAAAGCCTCGATCTATTTTATTATTTGCAAAAAAACCTACGTTGGCAGCAACCCGATGTAACTGTTTATGGTAAAACGGGGCCTATTCCACGGCTACAATGCTTCATGAGCGATTTAAATATTGAATACGGCTATTCAAGTAGTAAGCAAATAGTAGAGCCATGGGATGAATTGTTACTTAATATGAGAAGGCGTTTAGAGGCGTACTTAAATCAGCCTCTAAACTCATTACTCGTTAATTATTACCGAGATGGTAATGATACGATGGGCTGGCACAGTGATGATGAAATAGAGCTTGGTGATAAACCAACAATTGTGTGTGTCTCGCTAGGAGCTGATCGGGTTCTAAAGTTAAAGCACAAGGCGAGCAATAAAGTAACCGACTTAAAATTACAAAGTGGCAGCTGTTTAATAATGAATGGACATAGCCAGCGAGATTATCAACATGCAATACCTAAACAAACAACGCTTGCACATCCTCGAATAAGTTTAACTTACCGATTTATTAAGCACATTAAACAAAAGCAATTTAGTTAGCCAAGCGCTGCGTTAAATTGTTATAGTAAGTGTATAAATTAGCTAATTAAAACGGTCTTTTATGTCAATGCAGCAACAGATCCAAGAAAAAATAAGCAACGCTATTGCGTGTAAACATTTAAACGTAATTAACGAAAGCCATATGCACAGTGCGGGCACTGAATCACACTTTAAAGTAATAGTGGTTAGCGAAGGTTTTACAGGTAAACGTTTATTGCAGCGCCATCGTGAAATTAATGAAATTCTAAAAGATGAATTAGCAAATCATATTCATGCACTCGCAATTCATACATATACACCCGATGAGTATACAGAGCAGGGCGGCGAGGCACCTGATTCACCTAATTGTATGGGCGGCTCTAAATTAGCTTAAATAATTAATAGCGATTTGATTGTTACACTTGTGGTTAACTGATCAGATCAGTGTTTTTAGTATTAGCCTTTAAACTAGCGCTAATTTTTATTGTAAAAGATATAGGATGATCAATGGTCATTAAGCCTAAAATTCGTGGATTTATCTGCACAAACGCACATCCAGCTGGTTGTGCAGAGCATGTTCAAGAACAAATTAACTATGTAAAACAACAAGGCGCATTAAAAAATGCACCAAAAAATGTATTAGTTATTGGCGCATCAACAGGCTACGGCTTGGCTTCGCGCATTACAGCTGCGTTTGGTGGTGGTGCTAAAACATTAGGTATTTTCTTTGAAAAAGAAGGTACAGATCGCAAAATAGGTTCTGCTGGTTGGTACAATACCGCTGCTTTTCAAGATGCAGCAGACGAGGCAGGCCTTTGGTCTAAAAATATTAATGGCGATGCGTTTTCTAACGAAATTAAACAAAAAGCAATCGACACTATTAAAGCAGATTTGGGCAAAGTAGATTGTATTATTTACAGCTTAGCGTCTCCTCGTCGTACAGACCCAAATACGGGCGAAGTTTACTCATCTACGCTTAAGCCAATTGGAAATGCCGTTACTACTAAAAACTTAAATACATCAAAGCGTGAAATTGATGAAATTACTGTTGAAGCTGCAAACCAAGACGATATCGACAACACCATTAAAGTAATGGGCGGTGAAGATTGGGAAATGTGGATTGACGCATTAAAAGAAGCGGATGTATTAGCCGATAACTTTAAAACGACTGCGTACACTTATATTGGTAAAGAGCTAACATGGCCAATATACGGACACGCTACTATTGGTAAGGCTAAAGAAGATCTAGACCGTGCAACCGCTGCTATTAAAGAATCAACAAAAGATTTAAATGGTGAGGCATATGTTTCATCACTTAATGCTGTGGTAACGCAAGCAAGTTCTGCTATTCCTATTATGCCGTTATATATCTCTGCTTTATTTAAAGTTATGAAAGCAGATGGCACATACGAAGGCACTATTGAGCAAATTCACGCATTATTTAGTGAAAACTTGTATGGTGAATCACCTCGCTTTGACGATGGTGGACATTTATTCCAAAACTATAAAGAGCTAGAAGACGACGTGCAAGCTCGCGTGCAAGCTGTTTGGGATAAAGTAGATACGAGCAGCATTGATGAGCTAACAGATTATGTTGGTTACCATAATGAGTTTTTACGCTTATTTGGTTTTGGTATAGATAGTGTTGACTACGATCAAGATGTAGATTCAGTTAAGCCAATTGCCAATATGATTGATTAACAGAACTTAGGGCCTGTTTATCTTTCGAGGTTAAATTTGCAGCAGTCTGTTTGGTATTTAGGCAAGGCAGAGCCTATGTAGTGTGGTTATTCCCCATAAATGGGCGATAACGTGGAATAAATGCCAAACATGCGCTGCCCAAAGGGTTCTGCCTAGGGGCTATTTACTCTTTGTTGCTCGGTTTTTACTTAGCCCACTAGGTTACAAACCTCACGCCGCGATTAAATAGCCCCTAGATTGAACAAATTTTAATCCTGAAAGGTCAACAGGCCCTAGTTATAAAAAGCCGCAATCGCGGCTTTTTTTGTATTATGCGATTTGTTGAATTTACGATGAAATTAGGAATGATAATTGCTTAGGCTACCACTTTGGTCTAGCTTGATTTTTATTTAATTCACTTAACAAAACTAAATAAGTGTTTCTGTCGTATAATTTTCATAAATACACTCGCATAGTCATCTAAAATGATGTTAAAATCTCGACAATATGTGATGAGTTTTACTACGTTGCTTGTTTGATATCTCCAGCAAGCTACTCTTTTGTACCTTGATATAACTTGGAATAACTCAAATGGCGACGTGGTTGATACGATTTTTCAGTTTCTTTCCTTTAATGTAATGCAAGTGCGTATGATCAACATAAAAAAAGGTCTGGATTTACCCTTAGAGGGCGCGCCACAGCAAGTTATACATGACGGTTCTGCTGTCAAACGTGTAGCTGTGCTTGGCGAAGAGTTTATCGGTATGCGTCCAACCATGCATGTTCGTGTGGATGACCAAGTCAAAAAAGGCCAGGTACTTTTTGAAGATAAAAAGAACCCAGGCGTCCTATTTACTGCTCCAGCTTCTGGTACAGTAAAAGAAATAAATCGTGGTGCTAAACGTGTGCTGCAATCTGTTGTTATTGAAGTAGCAGGCAGTGAGCAAATCACCTTTGACTCTTTCAAAGCAGACGAGCTTCCGAGCTTAGAGCGCGAAAAAGCCAAAGAAGTACTTATCCAGTCTGGTCAGTGGACAGCACTTCGTGTTCGCCCATTCAGCAAAGTAGCGGCTGTGGATGCAAATCCTAGTTCTATTTTTGTGACCGCAATCGACACAAACCCATTAGCTGCAGATCCTGCAGTAATTATTGCAGAAAATGCGCAAGCATTTGAAGCGGGTCTTGCCGTTGTTTCGCGTTTGACTGATGGCAAAGTATTTGTGTGTAAAAAAGCAGGCAGCCAAGTTCCTAGCTCATCTATAGCTCAAGTAGAAGTACATGAGTTTGGTGGTGTGCATCCGGCTGGCCTCGTTGGCACTCATATCCATCATCTTGATGCAGTTTCTGTTAGCAAACAAGTTTGGCATATTGGTTACCAAGACGTTATTGCGTATGGTCACTTATTCCTTACTGGTGAAATTTACACAAATCGTGTTATTTCGCTTGCAGGTCCTCGCGTTAAAAACCCACGTTTAGTGAAAACACAATTAGGTGCTTCATTGGATGATTTAGTGGCTGGTGAGTTAGAAGACGGAGATAACCGCGTTATTTCTGGTTCTGTTCTATCGGGTTCTATTTCAAACGGTGTTCATGCATTCTTAGGTCGTTACCACGTTCAAGTATCTGTTTTGCTTGAAGGTCGCGAAAAAGAATTGTTTGGCTGGATTGCACCAGGTAGTGATAAATTCTCTGTAACGCGTACATTCCTTTCTCACCTTGCACCAAGTCGTTTATTTAAAATGACAACGTCAACAGGTGGTTCAAAACGTGCCATGGTACCAATTGGTAGCTACGAGCGCGTAATGCCGTTAGATATTTTGCCTACTTTATTATTACGTGACTTAATTGCACGTGATTTAGACAGTGCAATTTCATTGGGCGCGCTTGAACTTGATGAAGAAGATTTAGCGTTATGTACCTTCGTTTGTCCAGGCAAATACGAGTATGGTTCTATCCTACGCGATTGCTTAACTACGATCGAGAAGGAAGGCTAGAGAGATGGGTTTAAAAAAATATCTAGAAGATATCGAGCCGAATTTTGAAGCCGGTGGTAAATATGAAAAGTTTTATGCACTGTATGAAGCAGCTGCAACTATTTTTTATACACCAGGCTACGTAAATAAAGGCGCGACACACGTACGCGATAACATCGACCTAAAACGTATGATGATTTTAGTGTGGATGGCGACGTTCCCAGCTATGTTTTTTGGTATGTTCAATATCGGTCATCAGGCCGCTGGTGCTTTAGCACAAGGTTTTGAACTAGCAAACACGTGGCAAGTTGGTTTGTTCCAGTTATTCGGTGGTGAGTTAACCGCTGATGCAGGCTGGGGCGCTAAGATGTTCTATGGAGCATGTTTCTTCTTACCTATCTACGCTGTAACATTTGCAGTAGGTGGTTTCTGGGAAGTTATATTTGCTTCAGTGCGTAAGCATGAAATTAACGAAGGTTTCTTCGTTACTTCTGTATTATTCGCACTTATTTTGCCAGCAACTATTCCTTTATGGCAAGTTGCGTTAGGTATTACGTTTGGTGTAGTAATCGCTAAAGAAATCTTTGGTGGTACTGGCCGTAACTTCTTAAACCCTGCTTTAGCCGGTCGTGCATTTTTATTCTTTGCATACCCAGCTCAAATCTCAGGTGACACAGTATGGACAGCAGTAGATTCTTTCTCTGGTGCAACTATGCTAGGCCAAGCATTTGCTGGCACACTTGACTTTGCAAACATGGAATTATGGTGGAATGCGTTTTATGGTTTCATTCAAGGTTCTGTAGGTGAAACATCTACACTTGCATTATTAGTAGGTGGTTTGTTCTTAATTTACGTTCGTATCGCTTCTTGGCGCATCGTACTAGGTGTATTCCTAGGTATGGTAGCAACTGCATTTTTATTAAATGCTGTTGGCTCAGAAACTAATCCTGTATTTGCAATGCCTTGGTATTGGCATTTCGTACTTGGTGGCTTTGCGTTTGGTATGTTCTTTATGGCTACTGACCCTGTATCAGCTGCATTTACTGACAAAGGTAAATTAGCATATGGTCTATTAATTGGCTTTATGGTGGTTATGATACGTGTTGTGAATCCTGCTTTCCCAGAAGGCATGATGCTAGCAATCTTATTTGCTAACTTGTTCGCTCCACTGTTCGATCACTTTGTAGTGCAGGCTAATATTAAGCGGAGGTTGGCACGTAATGTCTAGTAATAACGAATCAATCGGCAAAACGTTATCAGTTGTTGTAGCACTATGTTTAGTGTGTGCAATCATTGTATCGTTTGCTTCTGTACAGCTTCGTCCTTTACAGCAAGCTAATAAAAACAAAGATATTCAAAGCAATATCTTAGCTGCTGCGGGCATCGACAAAGTTGAAAATGTTCTTGAAACATTTGATGCAAAAATCGAAGCGCGCGTTGTAAACATGACTACAGGTGAGTTTGTAGATACAGACCCAACAATCTTTGACTTTGAAAAAAGCAAATATGATGCAGCGCTAAGTGTTTCTCTTCAAGAGAAAGGCGTTAAAGATATTGCTGGTATTCAACGTGTGACTAAAGAGTCACCGGTGTATATCTCTAAAAAAGAAGATGGCTCAGTTGATGCAATCATTCTTCCTATCCAAGGCTACGGCTTATGGGGCTTAATGTACGGTTTTATCTCGCTTGAAAGCGATGGTGAAACAGTTAAGGGCATTATCTTTTACAAGCATAATGAAACCCCAGGTCTTGGTGGCGAAATCCAAAATCCACAGTGGACTGCTACATGGGAAGGTAAAGAACTTCCAATTCAAATTGTTAAAGGTACTGCGGGCAATGATGAGCATAAGATCGATGGTCTTTCAGGTGCTACATTAACGTCTAACGGTGTTGATCATGCAGTTGACTTTTGGACTGGCGAAAATGGCTTTGGCCCTTTCCTTGCGAAAGTACGTAAAGGAGCATTGAAATAATGGCTGATACTAAAGAAATGAAGGCGGTCCTATTTGGTCCGGTTTTAGCTAACAACCCAATCGCACTACAAGTACTTGGTATTTGTTCTGCGCTAGCGGTAACGTCTAGCTTAAAAAATGCGTTAATCATGTCAATTGCATTGACACTTGTAACTGCGTTTTCGAGCTTCTTTATCTCGCTTATTCGTAACCAGATCCCATCATCTGTACGTATCATCGTACAAATGACCATTATCGCATCATTGGTAATCGTTGTTGACCAAGTATTACAGGCATTTTCTTATGCTACTGCAAAAGAGCTTTCTGTATTCGTTGGTCTAATCATTACTAACTGTATCGTAATGGGTCGTGCTGAAGCATACGCGATGAAGTCGCCACCACTTATGTCATTCCTTGACGGTATTGGTAACGGCTTAGGTTACTCTGTAGTACTACTTACTGTTGGTTTCATTCGTGAGCTATTTGGTAAGGGTTCACTATTCGGTGTTGATATTATCCCATTAGTACAAGATGGCGGTTGGTATCAGCCTATGGGTCTATTGATCTTACCACCGAGTGCATTCTTCATCATTGGTTTATTCATATGGGTACTGCGTACTTATAAGAAAGACCAAGTAGAAGCTAAAGCGTAAGGGGCAAATAGTGGAACATTATATTAGTTTATTTGTAAAAGCCGTTTTTATTGAGAACTTAGCGTTGTCATTCTTCTTAGGCATGTGTACTTTTTTAGCGGTATCTAAAAAAGTTACTACATCAATTGGTCTAGGCATAGCGGTTATAGTTGTATTGGGTATTTCTGTACCTGTAAACAACTTGGTTTATCATGCGGTACTTGCACCTGGTTCACTAACTTGGTTAGGTTACCCAGATGCAGATCTTAGCTTTTTACGTTTCTTAACTTTCATTGGTGTTATTGCAGCACTTGTGCAAATTCTTGAAATGGCATTAGATAAGTTTTTCCCTGCACTATACAACGCGTTAGGTATCTTCTTACCACTTATCACAGTTAACTGTGCAATATTTGGTGCGGTATCATTCATGGTTGAGCGTAACTATAACTTCGGCGAGTCTGTTGTTTATGGTATTGGCGCTGGTGTTGGTTGGGCACTTGCAATTACATTACTTGCAGGTATCCGTGAGAAACTGAAATACTCAGACGTACCTGACGGCTTACGTGGTTTAGGTATTACCTTCATCACTGTTGGTTTAATGGGACTTGGCTTTATGTCATTCTCTGGTATTTCACTGTAAAGGTAGCGAGGATAAATCATGGATTATCAGATTTTCTTAGGCGTTGGTGTTTTTATCGCTATCGTTGTACTACTGGTTTTAGTCATCATTGGTGCTAAATCTCAGTTAGTTGCAAGTGGCGATATTATCATCGGCATTAATGGCGACCCAGATAAAGCCATTAAAACATCAGCAGGTAGTAAGCTTTTAGGCGCACTATCTGAGTCAGGTATATTTGTATCATCTGCTTGTGGTGGCGGTGGCTCTTGTGGTCAGTGTCGTGTACACATTAAAGAAGGTGGTGGTGATATTCTGCCAACTGAGCTTGATCACATATCTAAAGGTGAAGCCCGTGAAGGCTGTCGTTTAGCGTGTCAGGTAAATGTTAAAAATGACATGGAAATTGAACTTGAAGAGTCAATTTTCGGTGTTAAGAAGTGGGATTGTGAAGTTATCTCTAATGATAACAAAGCAACGTTCATCAAAGAACTTAAGCTGCAAATTCCAGATGGCGAGTCAGTGCCGTTTCGTGCGGGTGGTTACATCCAAATCGAAGCTCCACCTCACCATGTTAAATATGCAGATTTCGATGTTCCTGAAGAGTATCGTGGCGACTGGAACCATTTTGGTTTCTTCGATCTGGAGTCAAAAGTAGACGAAGAAACAATTCGTGCTTACTCAATGGCTAACTACCCAGAGGAAGAAGGCATCATTATGCTTAACGTGCGTATTGCTGCTCCACCTCCAAGAAACCTTAGCTTGCCATGTGGTAAAATGTCTTCGTACATTTGGTCACTTAAAGAAGGCGACAAGGTAACTATTTCGGGTCCATTTGGTGAGTTCTTTGCTAAAGACACTGACGCAGAAATGGTATTTGTTGGTGGTGGCGCTGGTATGGCGCCAATGCGTTCTCATATCTTTGACCAACTTAAACGTTTGAACTCTAAACGTAAGATGAGCTTTTGGTATGGTGCACGTTCTGAGCGTGAAATGTTCTACGTAGAAGATTTTGACGGCCTAGCCGCTGAAAATCCTAACTTCGTATGGCATACAGCACTTTCAGATCCACAGCCTGAAGATAACTGGGAAGGCTATACTGGCTTTATCCATAACGTGTTATTTGAGAACTATCTTAAAGATCACGAAGCGCCTGAAGATTGTGAGTACTACATGTGTGGTCCTCCAATGATGAATGCGGCAGTTATTACTATGCTTAAAGATTTAGGTGTTGAAGACGAAAATATCTTATTAGATGACTTCGGTGGCTAACACTAATACCAAAACAGTTTAGTTTTGGTTAAAATACCAGCCTTGTAGCACTTGTGTTACGAGGCTTTTTTTATTCTTTAATTTTATCAATCTATTAAGTAGAGCTGTCATGAATCGAGTAAGTACTTCACAGGGCATAATGGCCTTTTTACTAATTACACTGACTTTATTATTGTCTGGGTGTGATGAAAAGCCAGAGTTAAAAGAAACCTTTTTAGAAGGTAAGACTATGGGTACCACTTATCATATTAAATATTATGATGAGCAAGCCCAGCTATCGGCTTCACAACTACAGCTGCAAATAGACGCTGTTTTAAAAGATGTGAACCAATCTATGTCTACTTACATAGAAGACTCTGAAATAAATACATTTAACAGATTACCTGCAAATCAAGTCATGCCAATTAGCGAAGATTTTAGGGTTGTTATAAGCGAGTCTATTCGCTTAGGTGAATCGACTAAAACACTCGACGTAACAATGGGGCCTTTAATTGATTTATGGGGTTTTGGGCCTGATAAAAAACCAACTAATCGCCCAAGTGATGAAGAGCTTGCAAGTATGGTTGAAAAAATAGGCATTGATAAACTTATCTTAAATGAGCAAGGACTAGCTAAAACAGTTAATGGACTGGAGCTTTCTTTTTCGGCAACAGCTAAGGGCTATGGTATTGATAAAGTTGCCCAGTTATTAGAAAGCCACGACATTACTAATTACATGGTTGAGATTGGTGGTGAGCTGCGTATAGCGGGTGAAAAGCCAAATAATCAGGATTGGAAAATTGCGATTGAGCAACCAGATGCGCAACCTGGAGAGCGTAAGGTACACCGTGTTTTATCGCCAGGTACAAGTGGTATAGCGACATCGGGTGATTACCGTATTTTTTATAAAATGGATGGCGAGATCTATACCCACTTAATTGATCCAGCAACAGGTATGCCTATTAAGCACGACTTAGTGTCGGTAACTGTGCTTCATCCAAGCGCTATGACGGCAGATGGTTTAGCGACGGCACTTACTGTAATGGGGATGCAAAAAGCGCAAGCTTATGCTGAACAACATGATTTACCGGTTTATTTAATAGGTAAATCAAAAGAGGGTTTAGTTACCTACTCAAGCCCAGCATTTAAGCCTTATTTATAGTATGGTGCTGACTTGTTTATTTCCGTGTTATTTGGGTATATAATAGCAATCGCTCAAAAATATTTGAGTTTAATTTATTGCTGATCAATAGGGGCTAAGCAATGTCACTTTTTCTTCTTACTTTTGGCTTACTAATTTTGATAGTTTCGGCTATGGCCGTTGGTATGATCGTGCAAAAAAAATCTATGGCAAGCAGCTGTGGTGGTTTAGGTTCGGTAGGTATTGATAAAGCCTGTGATTGCGATGATCCATGTGATAAACGCAAAAACCGTTTAGCAAAAGAGCAAGCCTGGAAAGAAAACCAAATTATTTAAGCCTGTCTTAAATATTAAAAAGCGCTTTATAGCGCTTTTTTTGTACCTGTAAAACGCCTTCGTATCATAGCTTCCAAAGTAATCCAATCTAAATGTATTAGACAAAGGTATATAGTTTAGTTTTTTTCACCTATTAGGTTTATTTTTCTCGTTTGTCAAATTGGAGCTAACACTCTAAAGTTTAACCATAGACAAAGAGCAAGGCTTTTGTCATAAGCTTGAGGCATAAGTTAGCCTCGCTTAAAAGAATCTTTATATTGTGTGTGAAGATGTTGTCAGTGTGAAAGGCAACTCAAGTTCGGTGGATTCACTTCCATAAAGAACGAGTTTGAGTTGTTTTTATTTCCCTACAATTGCCACGTAATGTAAACCAAGAATCTTTATATTGTGTGTGAAGATGTTGTCAGTGTGAAAGGCAACTCAAATTCGGTGGTGACTGCATTTGAGTTGTTTTTATTTCCCTACAATGCCACGTAATGTATACCAAGAATCTTTATATTGTGTGTGAAGATGTTGTCAGTGTGAAAGGCAACTCAAATTCGGTGGTGACTGCATTTGAGTTGTTTTTATTTCCCTACAATTGCCACGTAATGTAAACCAAAAATCTTTATATTGTGTGTGAAGATGTTGTCAGTGTGAAAGGCAACTCAAGTTCGGTGGTGACTTAGCTTGAGTTGTTTTTATTCCCTACAATTGCCATGCAGTGTAAACCAAAAATCTTTATATTGTGTGTGAAGATGTTGTCAGTGTGAAAGGCGGCTCAAGTTCGGTGGTGACTGAATTTGGGCTGTTTTTATTTGTGCCATACAATTATTACTCCCTCCTAAAAACCTATAATCCTATTAAATATTTCTCTTTAAATCGTTTTTTATTTTAGCTAACCGAATGTTTTTTATCGTGTTATTTTTTATTAACAAAATAGCTTCGAAAGCTTAACTCAAATTAATTGATTTTTAGTTGAACAGAAAATTCTCTTTGTTATACTCACGTTCGAACTTTCAGTAAGTTTTGAAAGTTTGGTTGATACGGATCAATTTTCGCTAGGTAAATATGTGCTAGCTCGATTTGATTGTATTTAGCACCTGGTTTTAAGGTTTACAACAGCAATGTTTTTTAAATTTTTCCATTGCAAACTGTATTACTCTAATTTTGTTATAGTCATTTTAGTAGGTTAATGTCTTTGAACACACTTTCTTTGCATCATACAGCTACGGAACTTGCCTCTGGCGAGCCGCAGACGTGTGAACGCTTGAATAAAGCAGGCAAGGGCGTGTGTGTAGCTATAACTTTATTAGTGTTTAATACTGTAATGTTGCTAAGCGGTGCACTAGAGGATGCCTTCAAGCTTGAAGCGCTATTAAGTGATGGGTTTATTGTAGAGCCACTGTTACTTAACCTTGCGCAATTTTTAGCTCATCCGATCATATCAAGTCAGTTACTTATTGGCCTTTGTTGGTTATTGTTCCATATTTGTCCAGCACGTCGTGCTGGCATAATCCTCCGTAAAGCAGCCTTTGTTTTTAGCGAGGCTAAAGTTCTTCAGCCTGTGATCTCTTCACATGGTTGTCGTGCTCCACCTAGCTTTACAGGTTGCCTGTAACGCTGCATCTTGTTGCTGGTTTTAATTATTTGTTCTTGCTGTAAATAATTAAGGTTAGCTAAAACAAAGTAGCTCCGTGTTTTTTAAACACATTTCAGCCAACCACCACTCACCCAAGTTAATTTTTATTACGTTATATAAATGCGTTTAGAAAGCTGGGTTTGTTGCTAGGTCATTAATGGCATGAGCTTTAGGTTTTGAATAGCCCCCTTATTTTTATAATTTAATTCTAGTTAACTTGGGTTTTTATTGAAAAATCGTTGCTTTGGTTTTTATTTTAAGCAGCAAATTGAAACTCTAGGTTTGTAGGATACTCCCTTGTTAATTCGTAACCTCTGTAATATTGCTTTAGCTAGTACAGTGCTGGCGTTGTCAGGCTGTAAAGGCGGGATACTCGATCCAAAAGGGCAGATAGGCATTGATGAGAAAAATTTAATCATCATCGCAACCGTGCTTATGTTGCTTGTAGTCGTTCCCGTTATTGTGATGACTTTGTATTTCGCTTGGAAATATAGAGACACTCAAAACCAAGAAATTTATGCTCCAAAATGGGCTCATTCAAATAAAATTGAAGCCGTTGTTTGGGCTGTTCCTATTGTTATTGTAATCATTTTAGGTGTTATTACCTGGCAGTCTACCCAAGACTTAGACCCCTATAAACCCATTGAAGGTAAAGGTGAACACCTTACTGTTGAAGTGGTTTCATTAAACTGGAAATGGCTATTTATATATCCTGAGCAAGGTATTGCTACGGTTAATGAATTAGTGTTCCCAGCAAATGTACCTGTTGAATATAAAATCACCTCAGAGAGCACAATGAATTCATTTTTTATTCCGCAATTGGGTAGTCAAATATACTCAATGGCTGGGATGGAAACCAAGCTTCACTTAATTGCAAATGAGCCAGGTACGTTTAAAGGCTTTTCAGCAAATTACAGCGGCGCAGGTTTCACTGGCATGAAATTTAATGCCATTGCTACACCTACTCAAGCAGACTTTGATAAGTGGGTGAGTGATGTGAAAGCGAATTCAAGCGCTAATAACCTGACTCATGCAAATTATGTTGAGCTTGCAAAAGCAAGTGAAAATAACCCAGTAGCATATTACGGAAAAGTTGATGACGGCTTATTTCATACCATTGTTATGAAGTATATGCAGGCGCATGGCGATATGAACAAAAAACACCATGCAATGGGCGAACATGGGCAAATGAGTAAAAAGCATCATGAAATGAGCGAGCACTCAATGCCTTCATCTCACAGCCAAGGCGAGGAATAATAATGTCGTTATTAGGTAATCTTTCACTCGACGCAATTCCGTTTCATGAGCCAATTCTTGTGTTCACGATGTCGGTTATTGCGATAGCTGGGCTTATTATTGCCGGGCTTATTACAAAGTATAAAAAATGGGGCGTGCTTTGGCGCGACTGGATCACGTCTGTTGATCACAAACGCTTAGGCGTAATGTATATTCTTTTAGCACTAATAATGCTGTTTCGTGGTTTTTCTGATGCAATAATGATGCGTGCGCAGTTGGCACTTGCTACCAGTGGTGCGCCAGGTTATTTACCACCAGAACACTACGACCAAATATTTACTGCCCACGGCGTAATCATGATCATCTTTATGGCAATGCCATTTATGATTGGTCTAATGAACATCGTATTACCACTTCAAATTGGTGCTCGCGATGTTGCTTTTCCATTTTTAAATAATTTAAGTTTTTGGTTTACAGCCAGTGGTGCAATTTTAATTAACTTATCACTTGTGTTTGGTGAGTTTGCAAAAACAGGTTGGGTGGCATATCCGCCGCTTTCGGAGCTGACCTTCAGCCCTGGGGTGGGGGTCGATTATTATATTTGGGCCTTGCAAATATCCGGGCTAGGTACACTGCTAACAGCCGTAAACTTTTTAGCAACCGTGTTTAAAATGCGTGCACCAGGTATGACCCTAATGAAAATGCCAATTTTCACATGGGCATGTACATGGGCAAACATCTTAATTGCAGCATCATTCCCAATTTTAACTGCTGTACTTGCAATGCTAACGCTTGACCGTTATCTCGACTTCCACTTCTTTACCAATGAATTGGGCGGTAACGCCATGATGTACATCAACCTGTTTTGGGCATGGGGTCATCCTGAGGTATACATATTAGTATTACCAGCGTTTGGTATTTTTTCTGAAATTATTTCGACCTTTGCCGGTAAACGTTTGTTTGGTTACAAATCGATGGTTTATGCCAGCGGTGCAATCTCAATTTTAGGCTTTATTGTTTGGTTACATCACTTCTTTACTATGGGCTCAAGTGCTAACGTTAACGCGTTCTTTGGGGTAATGACTATGGTTATTGCCGTACCAACTGGGGTTAAGTTGTTTAACTGGTTATTTACTATTTACCGAGGTCGTTTACGTATTAGTGTACCGGTACTTTGGACTCTTGGCTTTATGGTTACCTTTACCGTAGGCGGTATGACCGGTGTATTACTTGCCATTCCTGGCGCCGATTATGTACTGCATAACAGCTTATTCTTAATAGCACATTTCCATAACACAATTATTGGTGGTGCTGTGTTTGGTTACCTGGCCGGTTTTGTATTTTGGTTCCCTAAAGCAATGGGCTTTAAACTTAATGAAAAATGGGGCAAAGCATCATTTTGGTGTTGGATTATTGGTTTCTTCGTAGCATTTATGCCGCTGTACGTACTTGGTTTCTTAGGTATGACACGTCGCTTAAACCACACTAACAACCCAGATTGGAACATGTGGTTATACATTGCCGCAGGCGGTGCTGTAATTATTATGTTTGGTATTATCAGCCAGGTAATTCAATTATATGTGAGCTTTAGAGACCGTGAAGCGCTTGACGATACAACAGGCGATCCGTGGAACGGCCACACACTTGAGTGGGCAACAAGTTCACCTCCGCAAATTTATAACTTTGCAACAATTCCACATATCGATGATATTGATGCATGGACCGATATGAAAGAAAAAGGTCAAGCATATCAAGATAAAGCAAACTATAGCCCTATTCATATGCCTAAAAACACATCAGCTGGCGTGTTAATGGCAGCAAGTTTAACAGTATTTTGTTTTGCAATGATTTGGCATATTTGGTGGTTAGCTGTTGTTGGACTAGTAGGCGGAATTGCCATATTTATCAAACGTTGTTACACCAGCGATGTTGATTACTATATACAACCTGATGAAATTGCACGCATTGAAGCTGCATATAATTCAAGTGGCGTTAAGGAGTTAAAAGCGTGAGTACACTTTCTGCAAATTTAGACTCTGTATCACACGATGATCATGCCCACGCGCATGATCACCACGATACTTCGGGTGATACCGTATTTGGTTTTTGGTTATACCTAATGACCGATTGCCTACTGTTTGCCTCGTTTTTTGCCACTTACGCTGTATTATTTATGAACACAGCCGGTGGCGTATCGGGTAAAGATATTTTTGAACTCGACTTTGTAGCAGTAGAAACTGCAGCACTACTGATTAGTAGTATTACTTTTGGTTTTGCCATGATTGCCGCTCAAGGGCAAAAAAAGGCACTAACACTGACTTGGTTATTTGTTACGTTTTGTTTAGGTGCTGTGTTTATTGGTATGGAAGTATACGAATTTCATCACCTAATTGTGCATGGCAATGGTCCACAACAAAGTGCCTTTTTAACATCGTTTTTCTCATTAGT
Organism: Pseudoalteromonas sp. SR44-2; assembly: GCF_014163745.1. NCBI lineage: Bacteria > Pseudomonadati > Pseudomonadota > Gammaproteobacteria > Alteromonadales > Pseudoalteromonadaceae > Pseudoalteromonas > Pseudoalteromonas sp. SR44-2. Next base: position 27,685 of record NZ_JACJDW010000007.1, read on the forward strand.
TGGCTTACATGGTTTACATGTAACAGCGGGTCTAATTTGGATGACCATAATGATGATTGAAGTTGCTAAACGCGGCTTAGGTAAAGCAACCGTAACGCGTTTAAGCTGCTTAAGCCTATTTTGGCACTTCTTAGACATTGTTTGGATTTGTGTATTTACCGTTGTTTATTTAATGGGAGCAATGTAATGAGCCACAGCGAAACGCATGCGTTAAAGCAAACGCAAAGTGATCATCATGATGAATCTCATGGCAGTGTTAAAACTTACTTAATTGGCTTTGTGCTATCGGTAATTTTAACTGCTATACCGTTTTACATGGTAATGGAAGGTGACTTCTCAAAAGCAACAACGCTTTGGAGCATTGTTACTTTAGCAATCGTACAAATTTGGGTGCATTTAAAATACTTTTTACACCTTAATTTTACCACCGAAGATGGCCGTGCAAGTACTTTCTCATTCCTATTCAGTGCTCTGATCATCGTAATGGTTGTTGGGTTATCTGTTTGGATCATTTATGAATCTAACGCAATGATGATGTACTAGGAGTTGAAGATGTTTCGTCGTTATTTATCAGTGACAAAGCCGGGTATTATTATGGGCAATTTGATCAGCGTAGCGGGCGGGTTTTTACTTGCTTCGCGCGGTGATATAGACCCATGGTTAATGATTGCCACATTAATTGGTTTGTCGCTAGTGGTTGCATCAGGTTGCGCTATCAATAATGTTATAGATAGAGACATAGATGTGGCCATGGCGCGTACTCGTACGCGGGTTACAGTAACGGGCGAAATGTCGGCCTTTGCTGCACTTAGTCACGGTATTTTATTGGGTGTTGTGGGCTTTGGTTTACTTATCGCCTACACCACTCAAGCCGCGGTATTTTTTGCAGCCTTTGGCTACGTAATTTATGTAGGGGTTTATAGCCTCTACATGAAACGCAACTCAGTATATGGCACTTTTGTAGGCAGCCTTTCTGGCGCTGTACCGCCAGTAGTAGGTTACTGCGCCGTAACAGGGCAGTTCGATATGGGCGCATTAATACTGCTAGTCATGTTTAGCTTGTGGCAAATGCCGCACTCTTACGCTATTGCTATTTTTCGCTTTAAAGATTATCAAGCTGCAGGTATTCCTGTATTACCAGTAGCGCAAGGTATTGATAAAGCAAAGCGCCATATCGTACTTTATATTGCTGTATACGCATTAGTGGTGATGTTACTGCCAATTACTGGCTACACAGGAGCTGCTTTTATGGCTGTGGCGTGTATTACCAGCTTTTGGTGGTTGCTAATGGCGCTACGTGGTTATCGTCGTAATATTGATATGAGTAGCTGGGCACGTAAAGTGTTCGCATTTTCAATTATTAATATTACAGCGTTAAGCATTGCTATGGCTGTTGATTACCATAGCGTTGCTCCACAGCTATTAACGCTTACCTAATTTAAAAATTTTTAACTATTCCAAAGTTAATCCAAAGGCTCGAAAGGGCCTTTTTTTATGCCTAAATATTAAAATAATTGAACATCAGTACTCTCGCCCTTTTACTTTCTAAAATCATCAACATTGTAATAAAGTGGTTTAAGCGTGCCGCAATTAATAAACTTATAGGTAAGCTCATTTTCAGCTGGGACACGTTTTGAGGTACGAAGCTTTTGCATACATGCATTAACTAAATCGACAAAAATAAGATGGTTATAGCTCGGCGCTTGTTGAATTTTATGAATATAAATACGCTCAGTACCGCCTAGATTAATCATGTCGTAATCTTGCCATTGCGATGATTCACTTAAATCTTTTAGCTCTCTGGCATACAGTTGCTTACTAAGCTCAAGCTCTTTTTTTGAGTAAATTAAACTGCCACCTTCTCTATAATCACCCTCATAAATATCAGCAATAATTGTAATTTCTTCACCACGCATTAAATGCTGAATATTAAACGCTTGTGGCTTAACCGTTATTAGTTCCGCATTTCTAACAAAATTTAAGAGTGCGACATCGGGATTCCCTATTTTATAAACAACTTGCACATCATTGGGTAAATTATATGTGGGTAAATTCATTGCAATAATAGACGAGCCTTGATTAACCAAAGCCATAGGGTGCTCAGCATTGTAAGCGGGGTCTACCGGTGGTAGTTCTGCTTTTTCTTCTTCAGCTGCGGCAAAGCCATTTAAAGTGATTAGTAATAAAGTAAGTAGTAGGCGCATTATAATCTCAATTAATTTATGAGCTTAAATTGTAGTATAAAAATATATATTACATTGAGTTAATTACACTTAATACTTAACTGCAAAGAATTGTATAAAAGGCTCAAATGAGCCTTTTATACAATTTCAAGGTAATCTCAAAGCGACATTAAAATAATGGCGACTAAATAAGCACTACTTAATTGCTTTTTTTACTTCTCGCCAATCTATTATTTTAAAGTTTTGAGGCTGCTGTGGCATACGGTTATAACCATCTTGTACAACTAAAATACCCTCAGGATAACCCGGAAGAGACTTAGATGTTACTGTTAACCCGTCGGTTTCTGATGAGCCATCAATACCATTAACCAAATCACTTATTACACTAAACTTACCTGCAAACTCTAAGCTAGGTGTTTTAATGCCTTGAGTACCATTATTTATTTTATACAGTACGTAGCTGTTATCACCTTGGCTGGAAACAACTAAATAACGTGTTTTGTCGCTGTGGTAAATTTCCATACCTTCAACATCATCAACAAGTTGCTCATTTATACCTTGTAGCATAACCGGTGTACTTCCTGCCGTTGGCTCTGCACCTATAAACCAAATACCGGCATCTTCTTCGCCTACAAATAATTGTCCTAGTTCATCATCTGCACTACAGCCTTCTGGTTGGCTTGGTAGGTTAAACTCGCGAACAAGTTTGCCTGTTATTTTTTCGTTATTCTCACTGATTTTATATTGCTGATATAGCCCCGATTTATCATTTACAAATACATAGTTCCCCGTATTTGACGAGTACATACATAAGCCATAAATTTCATCAAGATTGGTATTAATATCAGCAATGTACTTCACACTATTATTAGCTTGTACTGTAAATACACTAATACCGTTAAGTGTTCGGTTACTGGCGGTTATTAATGTATTGGTACTGTTTTTAATGGTGCTATTTTGTCGCAGGTCCACGTTATTTAAACGACCAACTTCAAGTGACTGTTCAAGCTTGCCATTTAGGTTGTATACCATTAGTCCACGGCGTTTATCAGTGCCTAAAATTAAGCTGTTTGCTGCATTTTTAGGGTTAACCCAAATTGCCGGATCGTCTGCTGCATCACCAAATGCTTGAACGGGGGCCGTTTGTGCACTTGCCTTTATTTGAGTGATTGATTGAGTGTTGGTTTTTAATGGTTTTTTGATAGGTGTTACAGGTAATGTACTTTTAATATAAGCGCCTGTTTCGTCGTTATACAGCACTGCCGTTGCCGCGTTGTTACTTGTGTAATTTACCGCTACCGATTCCAAGCTCAAGTCACCATTTAACATCCAGTTATTAAGCATTTTACTAATTGGATCATAAGCATACACAGTATTGTTTTTGGTACTAGTAAACCAGATAATACCATCTTGCGAAGCTGAAATAGCTCCTAGTTCACTGTGTAACTTTCCAAAGGGGGCGACTAAAGCAATCGGTTTTTTATCTGCTTGCGATTCCGCGTTCGCGTTTATTGCCCAAATGCCTACTTCGCTTTCACTTACATATAAGGTATTTGTTGTTGTACTTACAGCACAACCCGACGCCTCACTAACGCCAGAAAATTCACGTACATTTACGTTAACCGCTTTATTATTCGCTGTATCAAAAATAATAGTTTCGGTAATTAGCCCGCGTACATCAGGTACAAATGCCGATATTGATTCACTCGCTTTATTAGCAAATAAACACACCGTATCGGGTTGTGCTTGTGGTGGGTTAATACGCGTTAGTTCAATTGTATCCCAGCCACTTTGAGTGTGCTCAAGCTTAAATATAACAACGTTATCTTGATTGTTATCAATAGTTGCAACCAAAAATGAGTGTGCTGTTAGCTTAGTGACAGCAAGCGCTTCAAAGTTACCTTTTTTTATAATGCGGCTTTGTTGCGTTTCACTTTCAACTAACACTAAGCCTTTGCTTTCGCTTGCTAGCAACCAATTGTTATTATTTAACCATGCCGCTTGTGAGCCTTGCATGTTATCTGTTGGACCAAACTCAGTACTATTAATGACTATTTTATCGGATGTGTTTTTTACTGCCGTATTTGTAGCCATATTACTATTGCTACACGCACTTAATGTACTAAGCACTAAGCTACTTACAATTAAGCTAATAGATGTTTTTAATTTAAAGTTCATGTTGTAACCCTTTATTGGTCAAAGCGCTTTTGAGTGCTGTAACGCACTTCGCCTTTATAGTTAATAGCCGTTGCTTTTAGTGCTTCATTGTTAATCGAAAAGCTCAAAAATCCTGGAGTAGCTTCTGCAAAACGCGTAAATTCACGCTGTTTTACGTAACGCGCTTCGCTACCACCACCAGATACAAAGTGGTCGAGTTTACTGCCATATATTTGGTTATGTTGCAGGTCATGTTCGTGTCCTGCTATGTATGCTTGCACACCATTTTGCTCAAATATGGGCTCGAGTAAATTACGTAAACCTTCAGTAAGTCCATAACGTTTTCCACTGCTATAAAGTGGGTGATGACCAACCACTATTTTCCATCGAGCTTGGCTATTTGAGAGTTGGCTATTTAACCATGTTAATTGCGCTTGGCTGTTTTGCCCTTGAGTTGCTTTGTATTTTTCGCGTGTTTTGTATTCAGGGTTTAAAGTATTAGTGTCTAAAAACACCATTAATATCTGCTCGCCACCTTTTAAAGTAAAGGTTTTGCTGTAATAGCGTGCAGTTAAATTCCAGCGCTGACTTTTTTTACTGTAATCAAGTTGTGCTTGCGCATTACCTAAATAATCATGATTACCCAGTACTACATACCAAGGCTCGAATGTATGTGGACCATGGTAAATATCTTCATAGGCACTTTGCCAAAGCGGGTCATTAACACTTGCCACGCCATTGGGATAAAAGTTATCGCCAGTTGAAATAGTAAAATCACCATCCGTTTGAAACATCGCTATTTCTAACTGGTGTGCTACGTCTTTTTGATAAAAGTGCCCGTTATGACCCCAATCACCAATAACCGTAAAATTTAAGCTCTTAGGCAGCACCGTCAAGTTGGCAATTTTTTGTTGCTCGTATAATACATCGGTGTACGTTACGTTTGCCAATACGCTTTGTATACTGCATAAGCCAAGTGTTATTAGCAGTAATGTTTTTTTTATCATTATAGTTCTCTCATGTTTGGCAGCGCTAAATAAAGTGATTAGCACTACCTCATAAACTTATTTAAAACGCGTAACGCAGCATAAGTTGATAAACCGGTCCCGCTTCTTCAGATTCAATTTCGTACTCATCAAAGCTTCTACTAAACTGATCTTCAACGGTATCAAATTTATTAAAGGTTTCGTCTTTACTTGCATCAAGTAGGTTTGAACCCACCAAGCGTAGCGTTACATCTTCCCAACGTTTTTCTAAAAACACTTCAAAGTCGGCACTGTAAGATGTAGTTATTTCTTCACCTACAATACGTCCATAGGCATCACCTTGCTTACGGTAAGTTACGCCAAATGCAGCTTTGAGTTCGGGTAGGTCTTGAATAAACCCAACGTTATAAACGTAGTCTGATTGGTCGTTAAATTTGCGAGTTCCAAAAAAATCGGTTACTTCACTATCAAGCCATGAGTAGTTTAAAAATACACCCGTATTAGGCATGCTAAATGCGCCAAGTGGAGTAGATAAATCAAGCTCAACTCCTTTAACATTACCATCGCCGGTGTTGCTTGGTTGCAGTACAAATGTACCTTCGCCCTCAGAGCCTTCTTGTCCTGTATTTGCTATTTCTATTAGGTCATTTACTTTGCGATAAAATAAATTAATACCTACAACGCCACTTTTTCCTAAGCGATACTCGTAGCCTAAGTCCATACCCCAAGCTGATTCTGGTTTTAATTCAGGGTTCCCTAGTTGGTCGTTATCGCCAAGCTCTTTTTCGATAAGTGCCGGCGTTAAAAAATCAAACTCAGGGCGGCGTAAACTACGCGCAATCGATGCACTTATACGCCCATTTTCGCTAACGTTATAACGAAAGTGTGCCGAGGGGAGGATAAAGTCGTAACTATTATTTTCGCTCACGCCAATTGTTTTATCATTAATTTTAGAATCGGTAGACTCCCAGCGAACGCCCAGCTCCCAAGCAAATAAATCATCTTTGTGCTTAACAAGGGCAAATAAGTCAAAGCGATCTTCTTCTAAAGTATTTACACCACCAGTAACCGCTTCGTACTCGCTATTAAATGTAGCAAGCGTTAAAGGTGTTGCTGCGTATTGCTCCCAACTGGTAAGTGCAAGTTCTAATTCGTTTTGCGATTCTAAAATTTCACTGTCGCGTTTTTTATTTTGTAAAAATGCACCAAACTGAATTTCTTTGCTGTCACCCCAAGGTTGGCTGTGTTGCCACTGTAGAGTCCATTCTTTATCATCTATTTCACTTTTAGTTTGCTCTTCTTCAAATACCATCGGCAGCTCTGAGGTATCTAATTCGACTTCTTCCTCATAAACAGACTCTTCAAACCGAGCAAAGCCAAATTTAAACTTACTTGTGCCACTTAGTAGTGGAAATTCATAAGCGGTATTGATGTTGTAATTAGTTTGGTCAATATATTTAACATTCGCATTATCTGTTTCTAAGTTACCGCCATTTACAATATCGTTATTGGTTGCAGTTGGGTCGTTGTATTCAAATGAACGTTCATCCTCAGTACGCTCTGTATCAACCCACATAGCGCTAATATTAAACTGACTATCGTCGTCAAAAACAATTTCGTAGCTGGAGTTAAGTGACGTGTCGTCGCCATCGCGAGTGTCAGATTGGTCTTCGCGGTTATCAAATTCTTCTGTTTGAAAGTTTATATTGTTTTCAGGGCTATCGCCGTAGCGCAAACTATTTTTTTGTTTTGGGTTATATCTGCCTTGTAAATTTGCACCAAGTAATAAGCGCCCACCAGCCAATTCAGTACCGTACACTGCAGCTAAGCTTTCTTTAAATTCACCATCGTCATAAAGCAAGCCACCAGCACGCAAGTAACCGCCATCTAAACTGTAACCATCGCGCAATACAATATTTAATGTGCCCGCAATAGCATCGGCTGAGCGGTTAGCACTTGATGAGCGAATTATTTCAACGCGTTCAATTAACTCAGCCGGAATTCGGTCAACAAAAAATGAACGATCGGCACCAGCGCCAGGTACTTCTTCACCGTTTATAAGCACCTTTGTATAAGCAGGGCTTAACCCCCGCATACGTGCACCATCCGATTCAAGCACATCCGATAAAAATGTAACACTGGGTACTCGTTTTAATGCATCGCCTGCGGTCAATGGTTCAAAACGTTGAAAGTACTCTTGTGAATACTCCAAGGTTGGTGCGAGTTCGTCTGAGCGGTTTCTGTAGCCAATTTCACCGTATACAACAATTTTGTCAGAAACTTCGATATCTTTTTTTTCGGTTTCTTTTGCATCATCTTCTGCATAAGCCGTCAAATTACATAAGGCTAATGCGGCTACCAGTGCTTTTATTTTAAAGTCTTTCATTGTATTTGCTCTTGGTTATTGCTGGTTTGTTTCTTGGTATGGCGAGCAAGCTAAAGATATTTGATTACGTAAATGTGACAGTGTTTAGGTTAAATACATGTATTTAGAGGTGTTTGAGCAATATATAGAGTGTATTGAGCTTTTATCACTCCTCGTAAAGTCAGGTGTTATGTACCGTGCAGGGCTGTTTTTAAAGTAGGTATCATCTCGTTGTCATATAGCTGAGCTAATATGACCCTGCTAACAAAAACTTGTATGAACTAACTTTAAAACTCATTTATAAACGAGATACCGCACATGCGATTTAACCCCTTTATCAGCCACCGATTATTAATAAACGCTATTATTGCGATGTTTTTTAGCGCTGTGTTTTTAAGTAGTTATTTAGGTGTATTAAAAACTTACGCCAGTATTCAGTGGCTCGATATTATGGGGGAGGGCGGTATTGTATTAATGACTCTTGTATGGATTACCGCGTTATTAATTTCAAGACCACCGAGTAAAGTAACCACTTACTTAGTAATAGGTGTTGGGTTATTTATGTTCTCGGCAACCCTAGATTTACTTGATGAATGGCTAATGCATCCCGCCCATCAATGGCTCAGTTGGATTGAATCTCTGCCAGCACCTTTAGGCATGTTGTTAACTAGTGTGGGTTTGTATTATTGGCATCAAGAGCAGTACGTATTAAATCGTCAGCTACGCCGCCGTGAAGCGCATTTACGTGAGTACGATAAGGTGTGTCCAATAACGGGCCTTTATAAAGCGCAGTACCTAGATTCTGCAATTAAAGAGCAACTTACGAGCAAACAACCACTCTGGCTTGGCGCGATTGATATTCGTGATTTTTCGCATTTTAATAGTGAGTTTGGCTTTAGTGAGGGCGACCGGTTACTGCGTGAAATTAGCGAGCTATTGCTAATGAATTGCCGACTAAGTGATGTAGTGTGCCGCTACGCAGGAGATTGCTTTATGGTATTGATGCCAGCCACTACAGAGCAGCAAGCTAAAGAGCTAATGGCACAAATTAAAGGAGCTCTAAAGCATTGTGCATTTAAAGTTGAAGCATCTAAAAAAGCAAAGTTTCAATATGTCACTACCGCCTTAATACAAGGTAATAAGCATAGCAGTACAGATAAACTAACAAGCCAACTGCATAGTCAATTACAACAAAAAAAGCATCAACAAAAAGTAGCGCATCGTGCACACGTTTGTTAGCCAAGACGATAAATATTTAAGTGCTCAAGGGCTTATTTCGTCAGCTGTAGAGGTTGCTCAAAGCCGAAACATAAATTTACATAAGCTGCTACGCGGTACCGGTATTTTTGAACAAGACTTACTTAATTTTCAGCATACATTTAGTGTGTCTCAGCAGGTGCGTTTATTAGCTCAATTTAAGTTGTTGATGAAAAGTACTGACAGTGGTTTTTTACTCGGTAGCCAACTTATTAACGACACGCGAGCCGAAGCTCTGGCATTAATATATAGCGATAATTTAGCTCAAGTATTAAAGCAATTATCACTTTTAAGAATGCAATTAGCGCCTTTGCTGTTTAGCCAAACATATATTAAAAACGATAATGTTTATATTTACATTCAGCCAGCACATGGGCTTGATGAAAGCCTTTACCACTATGTGCTAGAGATATACAGCACGGCATTTTATAGTTTACTTAAACGAGTGAGCGAAAGTTATCCGCATTGTCAGTTCGACTTTGCTTTTAAACGCCCTCGGCATATTCAAGAGTACGAACAAAATTTAGGGCTAAAGGTAAGTTTTGATAAGCCATGTACTCGCTGGGTATTAAATAAAACCATGTTAAGGGCTAAAAACCCGCATGCGAGTGAATTACGATTTATGCAAGCGCAGTCGCAGCTACATAATAAAAGCGTAGTTAGCATGACTTTTATTGAAGCCGTTTGCAGATACTTATACTCTCACCCAAGTGCTAATTTAGAGTGTACCGCGAAGCACTTTGCTATGAGTTCAGCTACATTTAAGCGCAGGCTCAAACTCAATGGGGTACGCTTTTCAGCGTTAATAGATGAGCAAAATAAGCACAAAGCTATTTACCTACTTACTCTGTGCGCTAAACATAACGAACAAGTCGCTGAGCATTTAGCTTTTTACGATATACCTAACTTTCGGCGCGCTTTTAAACGCTGGACAGGCTTAACACCTAATCAGCTAAAAGCGCAATAAGTTACTCAGTTGCCATGTCTATGAAGTGCAACAATGTTCGTGCCTTTAAATGTAGGTTTGGATCTTCTGGATTTGACGTATTAGTCAGCCAAATTACATTGCCTTCTTTATTTACAAACAATGTAGTAGGTGTGCCTCGTATATCTAATTGCTGTGCTATTGCATCGGCTTTTACAGCTGTTTTAAAAGTATAACCTCTTTCGCTAAGTGCTTTAGCGGGAGTAGCATCGTCATCTTCTTTAAAGCTCACGGCAATAACTTTTAAGCCCATATCATCAATTTTTTGAAGTGCTGGCTGTAGCTTTTTACAGTACGGGCACCACGTTGCCCAAAAGTGTAAAACGTAAGGTTGACCTAATAAATCTTGAGTGTTGAGTGGCGACCCATCAGCCATTTGTAAATTTAATGTAGGCAATTTAGGATATGTTGCTTCTGAGCTTGTATCTTGTGCGTAAGCTGTAAAGCTTAATAAAATTAGCGTGATGGTAATAAATAGCTGTTTCATAATATGCTCTTTTTTATTTTACATATCAAACAAGAACGATAATTTAACATTTTTATTTCAAACTAAAAGCCAGCAGCTTGCTCAACAACAATAGCGTGGCGTTTAGCGAGGCGTAGGTGATCTCTATCGTAACCTCCACCTATCACAGTAGCTACAGGTGTATTGTGTTCAAGGCAGCGTTTTAATACTAAATGGTCACGTTTAGCTATGCCATCCCAGCTAATATCTAACTTACCCAAGCCATCACCCTGCCAAATATCAACGCCAGCATCGTAAAGTACTAAGCTTGGGTTTAGCTCTTTAAGTAAATAACTTAGTGTTTCGTCAACTATGGCAAGGTATTCGTCGTCCTTCATATTATTTGCCAGGCCAATGTCTAAATCGCTAGCGGACTTTCTAAAGGGGAAGTTTTTTTCACAATGGATAGAGCAGGTATACGCATAGGGTTGATGCTGTAACATTGCAGCAGTGCCATCACCTTGGTGCACGTCTAAATCAAAAATAAGTACGTTAGTTACCTCACCCGATTTAATTAAAGTTTGCGTGGTAAAGGCCAAATCGTTAACCATACAAAAACCTGAACCAAAGTCATTATGTGCGTGATGTGTACCACCAGCAAGATGACACGCTATACCGTGTTTAAGTGCTAAGCGGGCTGTTTGAAGCGTTCCTTGAGGGGCTGTAAATGTACGTGCCATAAGCTCTTTTGACCAAGGTAGACCAATGCGACGCATTGCTTTTTCATCTAAGCGGTTGTGCCATAAATCTTGGATATAATTATCGCAATGCACAAGCTCAAGGGGCTCTGGCGTGCCTAATATTGGCTCAACTAGGTTACTGCCGATTAAACCAAGCTCTGCAACATGTTGATATAAATGTGCAAATTTACTCATTACAAAGCGATGCTTAGGATCAAAGCTAAACGAGTAGTTAGGATGGTATACCAAAGGTAAATGAGGATTTAAGCGCATATTTACAAGCTTTATAAAGTTTGCGCTATGGTAATCAACTTAAGAGAATGAGTCTATTGTGAGTCATTAATAAGTGACGCTAATTCGCGATGCAGTAGCTCATCATCGGCTAAGTTTAGCTCTATTAAACGCTTTAAATAAGTAATACTGTCTATATCAATGTGATGGCATTTTAAACCAATATGATCGGCTTCAATATGGCAAATCACTACTTCCATTTTTATTTCTATATCGCTTTGAGGCAATGTAAAACGCAGTATTGCTTGCGTATTGTGGCTGCCAATAAATGCATCACAATTAGTAACCAACGCGCCATGTAACGACAGATCGAGTAATTTACACGGATACTGTTGGCTATCAAAACATAACAGAGCGTTAGTTGAAAATAGCACACGAGAAAACTGTCGACGATTTTGCATAACCTAATTTAGCCTTACTGTTTTTTATAATAAATTAAGCATAGCGGGTAATTCTCTACATGCTAGCAAGATGTGCTCCTGTAATGCTGGTGGCATAAAAAAGCCCTGCAAAGTGCAGGGCTTAAGTTATACAAACATAAAATTAACCAATATTTTTAGCCAATTTTTTTGTACTTAATACGTTTAGGTTGAGTTGCCTCAGCGCCTAGGGTCTTTTTAAGCCACTCTTCATATTCAGTGTAGTTACCATCAAAGAAGTTAATTTGACCTTCATCACGGTAATCTAAAATATGTGTAGCAATACGGTCAAGGAACCAACGGTCATGCGAGATACACATTACACAACCAGGGAACTCTAAAATAGCGTTCTCCAGTGCACGTAGTGTTTCAACGTCCAAGTCATTGGTTGGCTCATCGAGTAGTAACACATTGCCGCCAGCTTTTAATAACTTAGCAAGGTGTAAGCGGTTACGCTCACCACCTGATAGGTCTTTAACAAACTTTTGCTGATCGTTACCTTTAAAGTTAAAGCGACTTACATATGCTCGGCTTGGGAACTCAAAGTTACCAATTTTCAGTACGTCTTGTCCGTCTGATATTTCTTGGAAAACAGTTTTGCTTTCGTCCATACCGTCGCGGAACTGATCAACGGTCGCAAGGTGTACTGTTTCGCCAACGCTGATGTTACCGCTGTCTTGCGTTTGCTCACCGCTTATCATTTTAAACAGCGTTGATTTACCCGCGCCATTCGCGCCAATAATGCCCACAATGGCACCTTTTGGCATGCTAAAGCTTAAGTCATCAATTAAAACGCGATCGCCAAAACTCTTACGAAGATTAGTTACTTCAAGTACTTGGTCACCTAAACGCGGACCAGGTGGAATAAACATCTCGTTAGTTTCGTTACGTTTTTGGTAATCAGACTGCTGCATTTCAGTAAACTGAGCCATACGTGCTTTTGACTTAGCTTGACGACCTTTAGGGTTTGAACGAACCCATTCAAGTTCTTGCGCAATTGATTTTTGACGTGCTTTTTCAGATTTTTGTTCTTGCTGTAAGCGCGCATCTTTTTGTTCAAGCCAAGAAGAGTAATTACCTTCCCATGGAATACCTTCACCACGGTCAAGCTCTAATATCCAGCCAGCTACATTATCAAGGAAGTAACGGTCATGCGTTACTGCCACAACAGTGCCTTCGTAATCGTGTAAGAAGCGCTCTAACCATGCAACCGACTCTGCATCTAAGTGGTTAGTAGGCTCATCAAGAATAAGCATGTCTGGTTTTTCAAGTAATAATCGACATATAGCAACACGACGACGCTCACCACCTGAAAGGTGCTCAATTTTAGCATCCCACTCTGGCAGGCGAAGTGCATCAGCTGCGCGTTCTAAAACGTTGTCGATGTTATGACCATCGTGCGCTTGAATAACAGCTTCAAGCTCGCCTTGCTCTTTTGCAAGTGCGTCAAAGTCAGCGTCTTCCATGGCGTATTCGTTATACACTTCGTCAAGACGTTTAAGTGCGTGTTTAACTTCGCCAACAGCTTCTTCAACAGTTTCACGTACTGTTTTACTTTCGTCTAAAACAGGTTCTTGCGGTAAATAGCCAATTTTAGTACCAGGCTGAGGATGTGCATCACCTTCAAAATCTTGGTCAACACCGGCCATAATACGTAGTAACGTAGATTTACCAGAACCGTTTAAACCAAGCACACCAATTTTAGCGCCAGGAAAAAAGTGCAACGAAATATCTTTTAAGATAGTGCGCTTAGGTGGCACAACCTTAGATACTCGACTCATCGAGAATATAAATTTATCAGGTAAAACCATGGAGGAAAGCCTTCAAATAATAATAAAAATTTCAATGTTGTATTGTAGTGGCTGACGGGTGAAACAGTCAACGAATGCTGTATAGAACAATGCACTTACCTAAGCGGTACTTTGTTTTGATTGCTCGTTAAAAACACTGCTATTACAGGATTTCTATTGTGTAAAATTCTGTAATCTATTGTTTTATATTGTTCAAATACATTCCATTTTTAACAAAAGTGGTACAGTATATTTACAAACTGTAAAGTATAAGCAAGTTATATAGGCAGGCCACACTTAGTTTGTTGTTAAACATCACATTATTAAATATTACAAAGGTTTAAAGGAATGAACATGAAAATAGTTACAAAGTTAGGGGCATTACTTTTAGGTTTATACTCATTTTCGAGCCAAGCAGACATACTCCACGTAAATGGTTATTACCAAGGAATAGGGATAGGGTCTACGCAAATTGATGTATACGAGAGTGATAGCATACAGTTTACAACGCTTTATGGCCGGTTTGGATATCAGTTTTCGCGTTACTTTGCATTAGAAGGGCGTATAGGTTTTGGGTTAAATGATGAGTCAATGCCTCTAAACGGAATTGTTTACACTCAGAACCCACAGGACGGCTCGCTTAGTTCAGAATTCATTAAGAGCGAAATCGATTCAAGCCTTGATTTGCAAACAAGTATATTTGTAAAAGCTAATTATCCAATTTCATCTCGAGCTGATGTGTTTTTATTTGGTGGCTATGGTAGAAATAAATTAAGTTACAATGAAGGCGACTTAAAAAACCTTGCAGAATCAATAACTGGTACAGATACAAATTCTACGCTAATAACTGAGCAAAACTACGATGAAGGCGGCGTAACGTACGGAACTGGCGTTGACTTTAGGCTAACTCAACGCTGGCAAGTAAGTGCTGAATACCAATATTTTGATACAAATGAAGGCGATATTTACGCTCTTAATTTATCTGTAAATTATCGTTTTTAATTATAATAGCGCTACTGATTTTAGTAGCGCTGTTTCAATTCACTAAAACAAAGTACTTCAATATAAATGCACTGCCCCTCATCTATAGCTTTTAGTAAGTCTTAAAAAAACCATGAATAAATTTCATTTGGACATCTATACATCTAGAGGTTGATATTTTTTACTTTCAGTTCATAATTAAGCCTCGGTTTTTATGAGCAGGAGTAAAGTATGCCAATTACAGTAAAAGACGAGTTGCCGGCAATTGCACGTTTACGTCAAGAAAACGTATTTGTAATGCCAAAAAGTCGTGCAAAAACGCAAGAAATACGCCCAATGCGTTTGGCTATTTTAAACTTGATGCCTAATAAAGTAGAAACCGAAGTTCAGTTTATTCGCTTACTTGCCAATTCGCCTTTGCAAGTAAACGTAGAACTACTGCGCCTCGACACTCACCGCAGTAGCAGCAATTCAGAAGAGCACCTTGATACCTTTTACCGTTATTTTTCTGAGGTTAAAGACAACAATTACGATGCATTAATAGTAACCGGTGCGCCACTTGCCCATTTAGAATACGACGATGTAGCGTATTGGGATGAGCTAAAGGTCATTATTGATTGGGCTGAGCAACACGTTACCTCTACGTTATTTTCGTGTTGGGCAGCGCATGCAGCGTTATATCACCGTTACAATTTAAAACGCGATTTAAAAGACGATAAACTGTGTGGCGTATTTACTCACCAGTGTTATTTTGATCACGGTGCACTGACTCGCGGATTCGACGATACCTTTTTAGTACCGCACTCACGCTACGGCCATATTGATATAAATAAAATAAACGCCTGTGAAGAGCTCGTTGTACTGGCAGGTTCTGAGCGAGTAGGGGCTTACTTACTTAAAAATAAATCAGGTAGCCAAGTGTTTATAACCGGCCACCCAGAGTACGACGCCGACTCGCTAAAGGCAGAATACGAGCGCGATTGTAAAAAAAGCCCTAATGCACCAAAGCCCGAAAATTACTTTCCGGATGACGATGCAACCAAACAACCTTCAAAAACGTGGCAAAGCCATGCTTTTTTACTTTTTTCGAACTGGTTAAATTACTACGTGTACCAAACCACACCGTATGATATTAATTTAGTTAGCCAAGACGTGAGGACTAACAACTATGCCGAATAACGCGCCTACAAATAATAAGCAAGCCGAAATAAGTGCCGCATTAAAAGAACGCATTTTAATTTTAGATGGCGCTATGGGCACCATGATCCAAGATCATAAGCTAGAAGAAGAAGACTATCGCGGAGAGCGTTTTAAAGACTGGCATGTATTAATTAAAGGCAATAACGATTTATTAAGCCTAACTAAGCCCGACTTAATCACTGATATTCATCGTGGTTTTTTATCAGCGGGCGCCGATATTATCGAAACCAACACGTTTAACTCGACCACTATTTCGATGGAAGATTACGACATGGCAAACCTAAGCCGTGAAATAAACGTAGAGTCGGCTAAATTAGCACGCGCAATTTGCGATGAATTTACGGCTAAAACGCCAGAAAAGCCGCGCTATGTAGCCGGTGTTTTAGGGCCGACATCTAAAACGTGTTCAATTTCGCCAGACGTAAACGATCCGGGTTACCGAAACGTCACCTTTGATAAGCTGGTTACTGCGTATGTAGAGTCTACCCTTGCATTAATGGAAGGCGGCGCCGACTTAATACTAATTGAAACTATATTCGACACGCTTAATGCAAAAGCCGCCTCGTTTGGTGTAGAAGAAGCCTTTGAGCAAGCAGGGCGCACATTACCAGTTATGATCTCGGGCACTATTACCGACGCTTCAGGGCGTACGCTTTCTGGGCAAACAACCGAAGCATTTTATAACTCTATTCGCCATATTAAGCCTATTTCGATTGGTTTAAACTGCGCGCTTGGCCCTGATTTACTGCGCCAATATGTAGAAGAGCTTTCGCGCGTGTGCGAAACCTTTACATCGGTACACCCTAATGCGGGCTTGCCTAATGAGTTTGGTGAATACGACTTAGAAGCGCCTGAAATGGCAGCCGAAATTATCGATTGGGGTAAATCGGGCTTTATTAATATAGTAGGTGGATGTTGTGGCACCACGCCTGCGCATATTCGGGCTTTTGCAAAAGGTTTAGCAGGCGTTAAACCACGCCAACTGCCAGAGCTTGAAGTACGCATGCGTTTATCAGGCCTTGAAGCCTGTAACTTAAATTAAGGAGCCAACATGACCCAACAAATAGCAGTATTTACTAATGTCGGCGAACGTACCAATGTAACCGGTTCTGCCATGTTTAAACGTTTAATCATGGAAGAAGACTTTGAAGCCGCGCTAACAGTGGCCCGCGAACAAGTAGAAAATGGCGCACAGATTATTGATATAAACATGGACGAAGCCATGTTGGACTCAAAAGCCGCGATGGTTAAGTTTTTAAACTTAATAGCCTCAGAGCCTGATATTTCACGCGTACCCATTATGGTCGACTCCTCTAAGTGGGAAGTAATAGAAGCAGGCTTAAAGTGTATTCAAGGTAAGGCCATTGTTAATTCTATATCGCTAAAAGAG
Source organism: Pseudoalteromonas sp. SR44-2 (assembly GCF_014163745.1). NCBI lineage: Bacteria > Pseudomonadati > Pseudomonadota > Gammaproteobacteria > Alteromonadales > Pseudoalteromonadaceae > Pseudoalteromonas > Pseudoalteromonas sp. SR44-2. Next base: position 44,874 of record NZ_JACJDW010000007.1, read on the forward strand.
GGCGAAGAGCCGTTTATTCGCCAAGCTAAAATAATAAAACGCTTTGGTGCAGCTGCCGTTGTAATGGCGTTTGATACTGACGGGCAAGCTGATACAGCAGACCGTAAATATGAAATATGTGCCCGCAGCTACAAAATATTAGTAGAAGACATTGGTTTTCCACCAGAAGATATTATATTCGATCCTAATATATTTGCCGTAGCCACCGGTATAGAAGAGCACGACAACTACGCAGTAGAATTTATTGAAGGCACACGCCGTATTAAGCAAAAATTACCGCACTGTAAAGTGTCGGGCGGGGTGTCTAATGTATCGTTTTCATTTAGAGGTAATAACCCAGTACGTGAAGCTATTCACTCGGTATTTTTATACCACGCCATAAAAGCGGGTATGGATATGGGGATTGTAAATGCAGGGCAACTCGCCGTTTACGACGACATACCAGAAGAGCTTCGTAAAGCCGTTGAAGACGTAATACTTAACACAGACCCAGGCGCAGGCGAGCGTTTAGTAGAGCTTGCACCAAAATACTCTGGTATGGCACAAGCCGAGCGAGTAGAAGATTTAGAATGGCGCACATGGCCTGTTGAAAAACGCCTTGAGCACGCGCTTGTAAAAGGCATTACTACCTTTATAGATGAAGATACCGAAGAGTGCCGCGCTGCTGCCGATAAACCTATTCACGTAATTGAAGGGCCGTTAATGGATGGCATGAACGTGGTAGGTGATTTATTTGGCGCAGGTAAAATGTTTTTACCACAAGTGGTTAAATCGGCGCGCGTAATGAAACGAGCCGTAGCCTACTTAGACCCATTTATTGAAGCCGAAAAAGAAGAAGGTTCAACCAATGGTAAAATAGTGATGGCGACCGTAAAAGGCGACGTACACGACATAGGTAAAAACATTGTAGGCGTGGTACTGCAATGCAATAACTACGAAGTTATTGATTTAGGCGTAATGGTACCTGCCGATAAAATACTGCAAACCGCCATCGACGAAAAAGCCGATATTATTGGTTTGTCGGGCTTAATTACCCCATCGCTTGACGAAATGGTACACGTAGCAAAAGAAATGAAACGCCGTGGTTTTGAACTGCCGCTACTTATTGGTGGTGCAACTACCTCTAAAGCGCACACCGCAGTAAAAATTGAGCCGCAATATGACAAAGGCGTTGTGTATGTAAATAACGCAAGCCGTGCAGTTGGTGTGGTTTCAAACTTATTATCAAAAGACATTAAACCTGACTTTTTAGCTAAAACTAAAGCTGAATATGTAAAAGTACGCGAGCAACAAGCGCGTAAAAAACCACGCTCTAAGCCTGTTACAATCCAGCGCGCACGCGATAACGCAGCAAAGCTTGATTGGGATAACTACACACCACCTGTGCCTAACAAGCTGGGCGTGACCGAGTTTAAAAACGTATCAATTGCTACTTTGCGTAAATACATAGATTGGACGCCATACTTTATGACGTGGTCAATTGCCGGTAAATACCCGCGCATAATGGACGATGAAGTAGTAGGCGAGCAAGCACAAAGCTTATTTAAAGACGCTAACGATATGTTAGACGACCTTGAAAAAGCAGGCAGTTTGCAACCACTTGGTGTAATTGGTTTATTCCCGGCTAACCGCGTGGGTGATGACATAGAAATATACACCGACGAAACACGCAAAGAAGTATTAACTACTTCATGCCATTTACGCCAGCAAACCGAAAAAACCGACTTTGCTAATTATTGCCTAGCCGACTACATAGCATCAAAAGGCACGCCTGATTACTTTGGCGCGTTTGCAGTAACTGGCGGCCTAGAAGAAGACGACTTAGCAAATGCGTTTGACGCACAGCAAGACGATTACAACAAAATAATGGTTAAAGCGGTTGCCGACAGGCTCGCCGAAGCGTTTGCAGAATACCTACACGAAAAAGTACGTAAAGAGTATTGGGGTTTTGCACCAGACGAAAACCTAGCAAACGATGAGCTAATACGCGAAAACTACCAAGGTATTCGCCCAGCGCCAGGTTACCCAGCGTGCCCAGAGCACACCGAGAAAAAGAAAATTTGGCAGTTGCTCGATACCGAAAAGCGCATTGGTATGCAGCTAACTAGCTCGTATGCCATGTGGCCAGGTGCTGCTGTTTCGGGTTGGTACTTCTCACACCCCGAGGCTAAATACTACGCCGTAGCAGCTGTGCAAAAGGATCAGGTAGAAGACTACGCTAAGCGAACCAATATGACGCTTGAAGAGGCAGAACGTTGGCTATCGCCTAACTTGGGGTATGATCCGGAGTAAATAGAACAGCTGTCCGTTAAAACAAAAGCGAGCTTAATTAAGCTCGCTTTTTTGTATTTTATATTTCAATTTATACATAAAGTGAGACAAGGTTAATGAATTAGTTTATTCTTATTTCAATATTGCTACTTTTTGAGATTAAAATGGTAAATAAACCACCGCAAGAATTAATAAAAAACCCTTTTCAACTCATAGCAGAAAAAGAGCCTAATAAATTAGAAGATTACTTAGAGCTATTTTCACCCGTAGATACAAAAGGTCGTTATTTACATTTTGATGACTTTAAATATCGTCTACCAAAAAACTTAGATCAAAAAATATCATGGTCTATCGTCAAGCTTGCCAGAGATAGGCAATTGAGACACATCATATCAGTAGGTTTTCCATCAAAAAATTGTAAGTTTTACTTAACACCTACAATCCAAAAAGCACTTTCAGAAACAGACAGAAACACAACTAGTGCTTCCTTAGAGTGGATGTGCAGTAAGATTGGTGAAGAAAAGCATTTAGAATATTTACTAAATGATTTAGTTGAGGATGAGGCTATAAGTAGCAGCCAGCTTGAGGGAGCTGCAACAACAACTAAAGTAGCAAAGGACTTGCTGAAAAGAAAAAGAAAGCCAAGATCTCCAGACGAAAAAATGATTGTTGGAAACTTTAAGATGATGAAGTTTGCTTGGGATAATAGACACAGAGACTTGTCGATTGATTTAATACTTTCTATCCACCAAGAAGGCGTCGAAAATATTGATAATGATAATTACACTCCCGGTGTATTTAGAGTTACGAATGACGTTGAAGTTGTTGATTCTGAAGGAGTGACAGTCCATATTCCTCCACCAGCAGAAGGTTTAACAAAACGTATTAAAGAATTATCAAAGTGGGTAAATGAATGTCATCATGATGTTGATAATAAAGAGTATTTTCATCCATTAATAAAAGCTATCACATTACATTTTGTTATTGGTTATGAGCATCCATTCAGAGATGGTAATGGGAGGGTTGCTAGAGCTTTATTCTATTGGTATATGTTTAAAAATGACTTTGCAGCATTTAGATATATAGCTATCAGCGTACTTTTAAAGTCAGCTCCAATCAAATATGGTAAAAGCTACCTTTATAGTGAAACAGATAATATGGATCTAACATACTTTATAGACTACCAGTGCAGTGTCGTTATACGTGCAATAAGTCAGTTTAAAGAATCCTATAAAAATACTCTTAAGGATGCAGAAACTTTTAATAAATGGCTTTGGGAATCTGGTTTATATAGAAAGTTAAACGATAAGCAACAAACTGTTTTCCAAGTCGCAAGAAGTGGAGTCGCACACCAATTTACTGCAATGAATGTAAAAGAAAATTTAGGATGCGCTTATAATACTGCATCAAATGTTTTAAATGGTTTAGTTGAGCTAAATTTATTTAAAAAAGAAAAACAGGGTAGGGAATGGGTTTACAGTATGTTGAGCCAGAAAAAAATAATTGAGTCATGGAAAAGTTAATACTTTTATTTTTCGTGGATCTAGCTCTGGTTTTTTAGGGGGCTTCAAGAAAGGACTATAAATGAAGTTTTTTATTCACATAATGTCGTGGCTATTTCTACTTTTTACCACAAACACATTCGGTCTTGAACAAAAATATCATGAGTTCGTTTTACCTGTCATTGCTGCCTTTGAAGGTGACGATAAACCTGCGATTGCAGCACTTATTCGCTACCCGCTAAAACGACGATACCCCATACCTGACATTAAAAGTGAAGCTGAGCTTATTAACAGCTTTGATGAAGTGTTTAATGATGAGTTAGTAGCAGTTATTGCCAGTTCAAACATTGATACTGATTGGGATAAAGTAGGTTGGCGCGGCATTATGCTAAATAACGGCGTTATGTGGGTAGATACTGACGGTAAAATTATTGCTGTAAATACTCAAAATACTAAAGAGCAGACACTTGCAAAAAGCTTAATCGAACAAGGTAAGCAATCCTTGCACGCAAGTATTAATAACTTTGAAAAACCAGTACTCGATTGGAAAACGGCTAACTACCATATTCGTGTTGATGATTTAGGCGATCATAATTATCGATATGCAGTGTGGAATATTGATAAAAGAGCAAAGGATAAGCCTGATATGGTTTTATTTAACGGCGATGTAACGGTTAGTGGCAATGGCGGTAATCACCATTATACGTTTAAAAATGGGCGTTATAGTTACATACTACATGTAACCATTATTGGCTGTGATACATCATCTCCAGGTTGGCTTGAAGTTTATAAAGACGATGAGCGATTACTATTTGAAGATGTTATAAGTACTCATTAATGTATGTTTTAGTACGCTTGGTAATGTAGAACTGTTTTTAGCAGTAAAACGTTCTAATAATTAGTATTTTTATAAAACAGATCTAAGTGGTAGGCTAAAAGTAGTAAGTATAAAATAGTAAGTAATTAAAAATAGTTCTCGCGCAACAAGGAACCCTCCTGTAAAGCGCTTTGCCAAGGAGTTTAGTATGATCACGCTTACCATTAATGGTAATAAACATGAGTTTTCTGGCGATCCGTCAACGCCAGTATTATGGTATCTCCGAGATGAATTGAATTTAACTGGGCCTAAATTTGGCTGTGGTATGGCTCAGTGCGGTGCGTGTACCGTGCATATTGATGGGGTAGCTCAGCGCTCGTGTGTATTGCCTGTAGCGGCAGCAGCAGGGCGTTCAATTACGACAATTGAAGGGCTAAGCGAGCAGGGCGACCATCCAGTGCAACAAGCATGGGTTGAGCATAAAGTACCGCAGTGTGGTTTTTGCCAGTGCGGCCAAATGATGCAAGCTGCGAGTTTATTAGCAGCAAACCCAACCCCAACTGACGATGAAATAGTAAGTAATATGTCGGGAAATATTTGCCGTTGTGGTACATACCCGCGTATTCATAAAGCAATTAAATCAGCTGCTAAAACAATGGCGAGTGTTCAATATTTTGACCCAAATGAACAAGGGGAAGAAGTATGAACCAAGATAACAAATACTTTGATTTAAACCGCCGTAAGTTTTTAAAAACTAGCGCAATAGGTGCATTGGTACTTGGTACTTATTTTGTAGGCAGTGCGCCAAGAGCATTTGCGGGTGTATTAGAGCAGCCATCTGAGCAAGCAAAACGCGCAAACTTATTTATTGCACTGCGCCCAGACGGCATGGTTGAAATAACCTGCCATCGCTCTGAAATGGGTCAGCAAATTCGCACCGCGATTGCACAAATAGTTGCCGATGAAATGGAAGCCGCGTGGGATAAGGTTATTGTTATTCAGGGTAATGGCGACCCTAAATACGGCGATCAAAATACCGATGGCTCGCGCAGTATTCGCTACAACATGAAGCGCCTGCGTGAAATGGGCGCAAGTGTGCGTTACATGATGCAGCACGCTGCCGCTAAGTATTGGAAAGTTGACCCGCAGACCTGTACAGCCAATCAACACGTTGTTACACACAGCTCAGGTAAATCGCTTACTTATAAAGATTTAATCGACTTAGCGCTTACAATAACGCCACCTGAAGCTGACAAACTAACACTTAAAACACGCAAAGAATGGCGCTACATTAATACTGGCATGGCGCACATAGATTTAGCCGATTTAGTAACAGGTAAAGCAATATTTGCAGCCGATGTACGCGAACCAAAAGCGCTGGTGGCTATAATTGAACGTCCGCCAGTGGTAGGCGGTGTTGTTAAGTCATTTGATGCCAGTGCTACAAAAGCGATAAACGGTGTTATAGATGTTATTGAAATTCCTGCACCAAAAGGCGCGCCGCAGTTTCAGCCAAAAGGCGGTATTGCGATTATAGCTAAAAATACATGGGCTGCATGGCAAGGGCGTAAAGCATTAAAAGTGGTGTGGGATGATGGCAAAAATGGCGATTACAATTCAAAAGAATTTAAAAAGTCATTACTAAAAACTATACAAACTCCACAGGCAAACATACGTGATAAAGGCGATGCCATGGGCGTGTTGGCTAAATCGAGCAATAAACTCGTAGCTGATTATTACGCGCCGCATCTTGCTCAAGCACCAATGGAGCCGCCGTGTGCAACAGCTATGTACAACAAAGATAGTGTTGATATATGGGCTGCTACGCAAAATCCACAAGCCGATATGAAAACAGTGGCTGCAATGCTTGGCATGGATGAGAGCAAAATTAATGTTCACGTTACCATGTTAGGAGGCGGTTTTGGGCGTAAGTCAAAACCTGACTTTTCAGCAGAAGCAGCTTACCTTTCAATGAAAGTAGGCAAGCCTATTCGTGTGCAATGGACGCGTGAAGACGACATACAACATGGTTTTTACCATGCGGTTTCGGCTCAGCACATTGAAGCATCGCTAGATAAAAATGGCGCAATAGAATCGTATTTACACCGCACCGCGTTTTCACCAATTACCTCTACCTTTTCAGAAGGGGCGACTACGCCAGGGAGCTTTGAACTGCGCTTAGGGTTTACCGATAACCCAATTAACACACCTAACATGAAGTTAGAAAACGGTGATGCCCCTGCCAAAGCACGAATTGGTTGGATGCGTTCTGTATCAAATATTTTTCATGCCTTTGCTATTCAGTCATTTATTGGCGAAGCGGCGCACAAAGCCGGTCGCGACCAAAAAGACTATTTACTAGACACCATAGGTCCGAGTCGCATTGTTGATGTAACTGAGCAAAATGCCACATACGATAATTACGGTGGCGATAAAGCGGTTTATCCTCTAGATATTGGCAGACTGCGCCATGTTATTGAAAAAGTAGCTGACATGAGTAAATGGGGGCGAGAGCTTCCTAAAGGTCGAGGTTTAGGCATAGCAGCACACAGAAGCTTTTTAACTTACGTAGCTACGGTAGTTGAGGTAGAAGTGTCGGATGCTGGCGATTTAAACGTAATTAAATCGTGGGTTGCCATTGACGCGGGTACGGTTGTAAACACCGACACCGTTAAAAACCAAACCCAAGGTGGTTCTATTTATGGGATTACAACTGCAATCAGCGATGGTATTACCTTTGATAAAGGCCGCGTGCAGCAAAGTAACTTTCATGATTATCGCGTACCGCGTATGAGCGATTCACCTCTTGAGATTGAAGTTGAAATTGTACAAAGTGATGCACCACCAGCAGGGGTAGGCGAGCCGTCTACACCGGTTTATGCGCCAGCATTATGTAATGCTATTTTTGCAGCGTGCGGAAAGCGTATTAGGCAGTTACCGATTGGTAACCAATTAAAAGCGTAGCTAAATAACCTACAGCTTAAACAAAAAAACCGCCAAATGGCGGTTTTTTTAGAAGTTAGCGATTAGTGAGTTTTTTCAAACTCATCAACTTCACGCTCTGCTTCTTCTTTAGATTTACCATACTGCTGCTGAATTTTACCCACTAGCTCTGTACGGCTACCTTCAATTTTGTCTAAATCGTCGTCAGTAAGATCGCCCCATTTTTGTTGCGCCTTACCTTTAAGTTCGTTCCAATTACCTTTCATACGATCGCTGTTCATAAGTTTCTCCTTACTTAGATTTAATTAACGTTCAGTATAAAAAGAGCAAGGCGTGTACCAATAAGTTAAATTTTTATTTTATATTTATAATCATGGTGTTATGTTTTTATTGAGGCAGTAATGATTAATGTTGTGAGCACATCCTTAAAAAATGTACAGAGCGGTCTGTAATTATTTCTGATTATGTAACCCTTAATTAAATCCTTTATAACCACACAGCTTTAGCGGCGCGTTTATTTTTGGTTTTTGTTACAATGCACACAAAGCAATTTTTGGTAAATAGCAGTGCTGCCGGTTCAAGACATATATCAACAACTCGTTACTACATTACAAAGTAATCCTATTACGTTATTACAAGCACCGCCTGGTGCGGGTAAATCTACGTGGTTGCCGCTGCAACTAATGCGCGATGGGCATTTTAAACGTATTGTAATGCTAGAGCCTCGCCGTTTAGCTGCACGTAATATTGCAAGTTACTTAGCAAAGTGCCAAAACGAGAGTGTTGGGCAAAGTGTGGGCTTGCGGATTAGAGGTGAGAGTAAAGTAAGCGCTAATACGCGCCTTGAAATAGTTACCGAAGGCATGCTAACGCGCATGCTGCAAAACGATCCCGAATTAAGCGATATAGATTTACTGATATTTGATGAATTTCATGAACGTTCAATTGCAGCCGATACCTCACTTGCCTTTGCGCTCGAGACCCAAAGTGCACTGCGTGAAGATTTAACCATCATGCTTATGTCGGCAACGCTAGATACAGAGCGCTATACAGCTTTTTTTGACTGCCCTGTAATTCAATCAAGCGGTCGCAGCTATCCAATAGACGAAGTATACATACCCATAAAAGATGAAAGTCGCTGGCTTGATGCAATTCCTAACATAATAAAACAAGCACTTAATGAGCAAACAGGTAGCGCATTGGTATTTTTACCTGGGCAATTTGAAATACTACGCGTGCAACAAGCGCTCACCGATCTACCCAGTAACTGCCAAGTTGCAACGCTATTTGGCGAGCAGGATAAAGCTAATCAGCAAACTGCTATTGCTCCTGCACTAAACGGCATGCGCAAAGTAGTGCTTACCACCAATGTAGCCGAAACCAGTTTAACTATTGAAGGTATACGCATTGTAATTGACAGCGGCAAGCGCCGTGCAGCCACCTTTAATTTAAAAACAGGGGTTACTGAGCTCACAACACAAAGTATATCGCGCTCGTCTGCTGTTCAGCGTGCAGGGCGTGCAGGACGAATAGAGCCGGGCATTGTTTATCGAATTGGCTCAAAGCAAACCTTTGAGCGACGTAATAGCCACGACAATCCCGAAATACTCACATCAGACATAAGCCAACTTATGCTTGAGGCAAAGCAGTGGGGAGCCAGTATTGATGAGCTAACCTTGCTCGATAAGCCCACTGAGCAACAATGTGAGCAAGCAAGTAACCTGCTTAACATGCTAGAAGCTATTGATAGCAAGGGTAAGCTCACACCGCTTGGCAGTAAAATGTTAGGTTTTGGTGCTGATATTCGTTTGGCGCATATGCTATTGAAAGCACAAATACTTGATGACCAACTCCCTGGTATTTTTAGGCTCGCTATTTATTTAGTGGCATTACTTGAGAGCCGAGTAAATAGCGCAAACGAGTTGAGTTTAGCGCTGCATAGCCAACAGCAACGTCCGCATCCGGTATTTAAACAACAGTTAAAGTATTGGCAAAGCCGCTTAAAAGTAAAAGACGAAAACAGCGAATTAAATACGCATTATATTAGTTTGCTAGTGGCATTGGCATACCCAGATCGTATTGCTAAAAAACGTGGTAATGGTTACCTACTTGCCAATGGTGCAGGTGCTGAGTTAAATGTCGATTACTGGCACAACGACGATTACTTAGCTATAGCAACCATGGGCGGGCACAAAGGAGGGCGTATATTTACAGCCACCGCGCTTAACCCATTTGAGTTACAAGAATTTTTACCGCATTTATTTGGTGAACTTACTCGTTGTGAGTTTGATGAAAAATCAGCGCGCTTTATTCATCAAGATGAAGTGAAACTCGGGGCTATAACGCTCAGCAGCCAGCCTAGTAAACAAAAACTAGATAAGAGCGAGCGTGCTAAAGCGTGGCTTAGCTTATTTACTAAACACGGTTTTGCTTTATTTAACGAGCAACCTGATGCGCAACAATTGCTGATACGTATGAGCCTAGCAAGTAATTTAATGCCCGATAAATTCCCGCAAATAAACGAGCAACAACTTATTCAAAATGCAGCGCAGTGGCTAGGCGTGTTTTTAGAAGATATTAAAACGCTCACGCAGCTTAAAAAGTTTAACTACTTTGAAGCATTACAAAACTGTTTTGATTGGCAACAACAAACAGCTTTAAAAGCACTGTTACCACTGCGCTTAACGGTGCCAAGTGGCTCAAATATAAAAATAGAATACCAGCTTGATGGCCCCGCAAAGCTAAGCGTGCGTATGCAAGAAGTTTACGGCTTGACCAGTACGCCTATGCTTGCCAACGGTAAACTGCCACTGCTTATGGAGTTGTTATCGCCAGGTAAACGCTCATTGCAACTTACTCAAGATTTAGCGCACTTTTGGGCTAGCAGTTACCGCGATGTGCAAAAGGAAATGAAAGGTCGTTACCCTAAACACTTTTGGCCAGACGACCCTGCCAACAGCGTTGCAACCAACAGAGTAAAGAGCAAAATGTAGGTGTTAATTTACTTAAAACTGATTTTGTTTGATTATTGAACTTACTAAGGTAATGTACCTATAAAATATTTTTAACTACAGGGAATAGTCAATGAGGTTACTTTTAACGTTAGGTTTGGCTCTAGTAACTGCTTTTTCGGCTTATGCTGAAAAGCCACTCGACTTAAATGCATTTGCGCAGCAATACTATAAAACAATGACCGCAACACAAGCACCTAACGCAGGTGCTAAAGAGCTTGAGGCTTATCTTGCATTGTTAACCGATGATATTGGTAATCAGCATATTCCATATCAACCGGATGACTCACGTACTCCTGATGGCAAAGAGCAGATGCGCAAAGGTATGAGTTTTTACTTAGATGCGCACACGTTGTTTGAAAGCACACTGCTTAATACATTTGTGTTTAATGATACAGGCTTTGCTATTCGTTATAAGAGTCATGCAAAGGGCATTCACCCGCAAAGTAAGCAGCCAATAGAATACACCTCCACAATGATGGAAGTAATAGAACTTGAAAACGGTAAAGTGGCGATGATACGCAAGTATCACGAATAAAAAATAAGGATATATATGAAACATTTACTTATCGCACTATCAATATTAATGCTTAGTGCATGCGCTAGTACAAAAAGTGATTTTAGATTTGATGGTTCTACACCTGAGTCAACTCAGGCCGGAGTTCATAAAGTTTTAAAGACATTAAAATCTCAAGATGTAATGCGCTTTATAGGCGCCTTAATTGCAATTCAATTTTCTGATGTGCAAAGCGCAGAAGATGTTTTGGGCGACCCAACCATGATGAATGAAATGAATTACTTTATTATTGGTAAAAAAATTGATGGCTTAAATTATTATGAAGTACTGGATCTTGCGAGTTCATCTTCATCGAAAGTGGAAGTTTCGGTAGCGAAATAGTTTCAGCTTTTTGTATTACATTAAATGTGTAATACCAATTCGCAATAATACTTAATCATTTTGCGAGGCTAAACGTGTCGCTACCTGCGTTAAAAAATTCTCATTTAGAACAACTAAATAGCTAATTTTTTGCCTAGCTATCAACACGTTTTTCCGCCCTCAAAATAGACCAATTAATTAAGCGAATTGGTATAATTTTATGTCTATATTAAATATATTATTGAAAGTGCTAACGTTTTAACGCTATAAAACTTAATAGTAAGCTTTGTTTATACCTGCTCATGAATTTATACTACGCTTTAGTAAGAAGCTAATTATTTATAATTTAGATGCAGAAGTCTAAAACATAAAACGTAAGCTACTTTGACTTAATTCTACACGATTAGATAGAGACTATGACATTAAGATTTTTTGTAATAATAGGTACTTTGATTTTAATGTGCTTTGTAACGAGTTTATTAGTTGGGTACCGCTATTTTTTTAGCCTGCCGACTATAAATACTAGTATTGAAGATTATCAAAATCGTGAATTACTGAGTCTTAAAATTGCGCTTGATAGAGAGTTTATATTTTTAGAAACACTTAATTATGACTACGCCGTATGGGATGACACCTATGATTATATGGCTGATTTTGACGCAGAATATGTAGATTCAAACTTTGTAGGGGATACCTTCTATTCTCTCAAAATTGATGGTGTGTTTATCTACGATGTAAACTTTAATATGGTTTACGGACAAGCGTATGATTATATGAAGCATAGGGAGTTTGATGCGCCTGATTTAGATTTACAGGTTAATAAATTAAACCGCGCAATTATTCCTAATCCAAAAGCTGTTAATGACGACAGTAGTTTAAGTCATTCTGGTTTTTTACAAACAGCGGGCGGCCCTATCATGTTTGCATCGCATGTAATAAAGCGAACAGATAAAACAGGTGAGCCTGTTGGTAGTATTGTTTTTATAAAAAAAGTAAGACAGTCGTTGATCAAATCCTTAGCGGAAATTGCACAAGTGGAGCTTAGCTATACACAAATAGCACACGGTAGTTCTTTAAACGATATTGCGACGCTTAAAGGGAGCCTCCAAGAAGAGGACATTGCCACTCAAAGGAAGAGGGTGATTCTAGATGTAAATGGTAAGCCATTGCTTGCTTTGAACATTAAGCACCATCACCAAACACTGCCAGTTTTATTTGATCATTATTTAAAGCTTATTTTGTTAATGTTTTTTGTAATGTCATTATTAGGTTTTTATATTGTAAATCGTTATTTTATTGAACCGCTTATTAGTGGTGCGTCCGCTATTAATTCAATGTTGGTTAAAAACGATTTACAGCCTTTGAGGTTCACTAATCAATTTTTAGAAATGCGCGTTTTAATTAGCGGTTTTAATGCGTTAATTAAACAAGTAAAAGAGCAAAATTCTAAGCTCGAAAAAATAAGTAAAATTGATGGGTTAACCCAAATTTACAACAGGCGTGCCTTTGATGAAATTATAGCGGCGCAATGGGAACAGGCTCAACAGCAACAAAATGCCTTTGGAGTAATATTACTTGATGTAGATCACTTTAAAAATTATAACGATTTTTATGGTCACCAAGGCGGAGACAATGCTTTACAGCTCCTAGCTGGTAAATTACAACAAATGGCAAAGCAAAACACAGGTACAGTTGCGCGCTATGGCGGCGAAGAGTTCATATTATTCTTTAAAGAGCTTTCTTATGAAGAGTTTGTAAATATATCTCAGCAATTGCTTTTGGCGGTTCGGGAGTTAAATTTACCTCATGAAGCGTCGCCGGTACGTAAATATTTAACAATTAGTGCTGGGTGTGTATTTGCTACAAAAGAAACCTTGAGTGGTAATAATGTGTCTATTCAATCACTAATTAAAGAAGCTGACATAATGCTTTACGAAGCGAAAAACTCAGGTAGAGATAAAACATTAATCAAATCTATATAATTTAAATCAATTATTAAAGATGCATCAGCTGTTTTTTATTATTAAACGCTCAAACCTCTTTCCCGCCATGGCTCTGTGCTAGGTCGTCAAGTTCGGCGCAAGTGTAATCAAAACCACTTTCGTCGTATTCGTATGTCACTTTTACACTATCGCCGCCATTAAAAAGTCGTGTTTTTACATCGTTAACCGGCCAGTCTTTTAGCTCGTGTAAAAATCTGTTAGCAACTTGTGAAGATTCAAAACAATAGCGAATTTCTGTTTTCATAAATAATAAAGCTCTGGCTGTTTACCCCAGCTGCTAGCGCATTATTAATGGGGCGTTCATGATTCGGTTACAAAAAATAAAGAGTTAAATTGTAAATTTTGTGTTTCAATAAATGCATTAAACTCGGTACACACTAACGTACTTTAATTAACAAATGATGACGACTTTACATGCATTATAAATTTGCTCTTATCGCAAGCTCGGTTTTTATACTATGCGCTTGCGGTGGTTCAGGCTCCGATGATACGCCAACCGTTAACGGAAATAAAATCCCCATTTTGTCAGTCGCTGATATTCCTAGTGAATTAAGTAAAGGCCAAACAATTGAGCTAACAGCAACAGCCAGTGATAAAGACGGCACTATTACATCTGTTGTGTGGCAACAAACGCAAGGGCCTGAACTAATTAGTGGAGCTTTAGAGGCAACAACTACTTCAGTAACACTGCTAAATGCGCAAAGTTATAAGCCTGTTGATTACGCTTTTTCGGTCACAGCAACCGACAATGAAGGGGCAAGCAATGTAAAAACCCTAAGCTTTACTGCACGTAATAATTTGGACGACATTAGCGCCGCACGGTTACTACACCAAGCAACAATGGGACCTAAGCTTAGTGAAATACAAAACGCACAAGGTTTAAGCGAGCAGCAATGGCTTGATAAACAAATAGCGCTACCTATTAATTATCACCGTGATTATTTAGTAAAGTTAAATGACGATGATGACTTTAAATACATAAGCCGCATAGACGCATGGTGGAAGGCTGTAATGCAAAGTGACGATCAACTTCGTCAACGTGTTGCATTTGCGTTAAGTGAAATATTAGTAGTGTCGGATGAAAACAGTGCCTTAAGAGGCCAACCTGAGGGCATGATCACTTATTACGATTTGCTACTAAAGCATGCCTTTGGTAATTATCGTGACTTACTCGAAGATGTCACGCTTTCGCCTATTATGGGAACTTACTTAAGCCATTTGGGTAACGAAAAAGCAGACGATGCACTTAATATTCGCCCAGACGAAAATTACGCACGTGAAGTAATGCAGTTATTTACTATTGGCCTTGAAGAGCTAAACCTAGATGGCAGCGCCAAGCTTGATGCACAAGGTAATACCATTGCCACTTACGGGCAGGTCGAAATAGAGGGTTTTGCACGCGTATTTACTGGTTGGACGTTTGCCGATAGTGAAACATTTAAGCGTAAAAGTCGTGACTATATTAAGCCAATGGAAGCATTTGACGAGTACCATTCTAGTAAACAAAAAACCTTACTAAATGGCGAGGTTATACCACAAGGTTATACAGCAGAAGAGTCATTGCAAATAGCGCTCGATAATTTATTTAACCATCAAAATGTTGCGCCATTTATTACTAAGCAGCTTATTCAGCGATTAATTACCTCAAACCCAACCCCCCAATACGTTGAACGAGTAGCTAATGTATTTATTGATAATGGCGCCGGTTTACGCGGCGATTTAGCGGCTGTAGTAAAGGCTATTTATTTAGATGATGAAGCGCGGCATTTTGGTTCAGTGCTTAATTACCAAGGGAAAATTAAAGAGCCTATTTTAAAAACTGTACAGTTTTGGCGAAATCTCGATGCTAAATCTTTGGCTGGTTATTATAAAACGTGGAATTTAATAAATAGCTATGGGCAAGGGCCAATGCAGTCGGCTTCGGTATTTAACTTTTTTAGGCCTGATTATCAAACCGCAGCTTTACGAAATGAAGGTATTGTTGCGCCAGAATTACAAATAGCAAACGATACAACACTAATTGGCACCATGAACGCGCTTTACGCAAGTTTAGTGTGGAGTACCGCTGAAGCACACAGTGATTTAAATTCAAATGGTATTTATGTTTATATTCAAGACGACATGAATGTTTTAGAGAAAAACGGTGTTAGCGCGCTATTAACTCAGTACAACACGTTATATTTTGCAGGCGCAATGAGCAGTGGCACACGCCAAGCATTACTTGATTTAGATGCCTACTTTAATGAAGAACAATACCGTGAACGGGTTTCGTATTTATTATATATGATTGCTATTTCACCTGAATTTAACGTGCAGTATTAGGAGCGCATAATGAGCATTAATAGAAGAGAGTTTTTGTCGTTATGTGTAAAAGGCAGCGTATCGGCTGCCGCGTTAACGAGCCTGCAATTACAAGCATTAACTGGAGCGACTAATGCCGTTGAGCTAGGTGATTATAAAGCATTAGTGTGTGTGTATTTATACGGGGGGAATGATTCGTTAAATATGCTCGTTCCGCTTGAAGGCGAGCAACGGAGTTTGTACGAGCAAAGCAGGCAAAACCTAGCGGTACAGAGCCCTATTGAGCTAAGCATTAAAAGTCAGTTTGCCGGTGGCGTTGGTATTCATCCTTCACTTGAACCGATACAAAATGTGTTTGAATCTCAAAATTTAGCATTTATAGGCGGGGTAGGTACTTTACTCGCTCCCACAACATTGAATGACTATAAAAATAAAACAATAGGTTTGCCTAAGCATTTGTTTTCGCATAACGATCAGCAAGCTGCGTGGATGTATGGTCGAGAAAAACAATCACTTAATAGCGGGTGGGGCGCACGACTTTTAGAGCGTTTAGAGTTACAAGATGAGTTTGCAGCTAATGTATCACTCGACGGTACTAATTTATGGCAAACGGGAAGTGCTAGCAATGCATTTGCGCTTAACAAAAGCGGCATTAGTAGTATTAACGCGTTTGGAGGGTATCAACCTCGTAGCGAGCACGTAACCGCTATTATGAACCGCTTACTAGGCAATACGAGCCATCCGTTAAGTACAGCTTATGCCTATGGCTTAACAAGTGCGATAAATAACACTCAAGCAATGAACAGCGCGTTAGAAAGCGCGCCTGCACTTATTACCCCATTTAGCGATAATAGCCTTAGTGAGCAATTTGCCGCAGTCGCTAAAACAATTAGCGTACAGGCAAAGTTGAGTACTCAACGCCAAGTGTTTTTTGTTTCTATGGGGGGGTATGATACCCACGACAACCAATTAACAACGCACCCTGCTTTATTAAATACGTTAGCTCAAGGGTTAAGTGAATTTGATAGTGCGATGAAAGAGCTTGATATGGCTGATAAAGTGACTACGTTTACTATGTCTGATTTTGGTCGCACGTTGACCTCAAATGGCGATGGCACTGACCATGGTTGGGCAGGAAACCAAATAGTAATGGGCGGCGCAGTAAAAGGCGGCAATATATATGGTGAGCTACTAACCCAACATTTGGATGGCCCACAAGATACCGGTGGCGGGCGTTTAATTCCAAGTGTTGCTAATGAGCAGTACTTTGCCACACTTGCTCAGTGGTTTGGTGTGCCAAGCTCTGAGCTTGTTGATATTTTTCCAAACTTGAGTAACTTTGATCACACAACATTGGACTTTTTTGTGTAATTAGTCGCTAATAGTAATCTAAAAGCACTTGTTAGTAGTATAAGCTACTGGTTAATAGTGCTTAATTGTTTTAATAATAAAAATCACACAATATAGGAATCATAAAATGAAAGTTTTAGTGAGCTTAGTTAGTCTAATCGCCTTTTTACTCGTCATACTGCCAGGGCCTTTGTATAAATTTGGTATTGTAGAACTGAAGGTTGCGTTTACGGGATTTAGATTTGGCGTTTACGCTGGTGGCGCTGCATTGGTGCTACTTATAATACAAGCGCTATTTATGCGTAAAACGTTAACGCTAAGCAGTGGTGTTATTGCGCTTGTGTTTTCGGTTGTGGCTATTGCTATGCCACTTAATATGATGAACAAAGCTAAAAGCGTACCGGCAATTCATGACATTTCAACAGATTTAGTTAACCCACCAAAATTTGTAGCAATAGCGCCACTACGTGCAAACGCATCTAACCCAGTAGAATACGCGGGCGAAGAAACGGCAGTACAGCAACGCAAAGCATACCCTGAACTGGTGACATTAAGCTTTGCACAATCTAAAGCCGATTTGATGGCAGCAAGCGAACAAGCAGTTAAAAATCTTGGCTTTGCAGTGGTAAGTGCAAATACGGCTACAGGTATTGTAGAAGCTACTGATACAACCACATGGTTTGGTTTTAAAGACGATGTGGTAATTCGTATTAAAGATGAAGGCAGCCAGCGTTTTGTTGATATTCGTAGTAAATCGCGAGTAGGGCGTAGTGATTTAGGAAAAAATGCAGAGCGCATTCATTCAATTATTAATGAACTAAACAGCTTACTTGCAAAATAATTAAATTTAGCGCCCTAGTACTAACGATTGAGCCCAAATACTGTTTGGGCTTTTTTGTGCCTATTTTATATTGTCAGGTTCTATTCACGGGCTATGGACTATGCTGTTGATGATTTAAATTTTTAACCACTATGGAGTTATTATGAAAACAGTAGGATATGCAGCAAAAAGCCAAGGTTCTGAATTGACAGAGTTTTCTTTTGAGCGCCGCGATTTACGAAATAACGATGTAGAAATTGAAATTTTATACTGTGGTGTGTGCCATTCAGATTTACACGCCGTACGAAATGATTGGGGTGGCAGTGACTACCCATTAGTACCTGGGCATGAAATTGTTGGTAAAGTTATGTCGGTAGGTAGCGACGTTAAAAAATACAAGCAAGGCGACACGGTTGCTGTTGGTTGTATGGTTGATTCGTGCCAAAGTTGCGATCAATGTGATAACGACGAAGAGCAATTTTGCCGCGAAGGCATGGTTGGTACGTACGCAGGCAAAGACCGCGTTAGTGGTGAAATGACCCAAGGTGGGTATTCTAAACATGTTGTTGTACGCGAAGAATTTGTACTTTCTGTACCAGAAAATTTAGACCTTTCACGCGTTGCACCGCTACTTTGTGCAGGTATTACTACGTATTCGCCACTTCATAAGTGGGGAGTACAAAAAGGTAGCCGTGTTGGTGTTGTTGGTCTAGGTGGGCTTGGTCACATGGCCGTTAAAAATGCAGTTGCAATGGGCGCAAGCGTTACGGTAATTGGCCGTAGTGAGTCTAAAAAAGATGATGCGGTTAAATTAGGTGCTCAGCACTACTTAGTGTCATCTAATGATGACGAAATGAAAGACTCGCAGTCGGCTTTCGATGTAATTATTGATACAGTGCCTGTTAAGCATGACCTTTCAATCTACACGCCTTTATTAGACATAGACGGCGCACTAATCATCGTTGGCCAAGTTGGCCCTGTAGAAGAGCTAAACACGGTGCCGCTGTTAATGGGTCGTCGCCAAGTAGCAGGCTCACTTATTGGTGGTATTGCAGAAACGCAGCAAATGCTTGATTTTTGCGGTGAGAATAACGTGCTGCCAGAGTGCGAAATGATCAACATTGACGAAATTAACACGGCATACGAGCGTATGGAAAAATCTGACGTACGATACCGCTTTGTTATTGATATGGCATCGTTAAACGCTTAATTTACTAGGTAAATTAAAAATAAGAGAGCCGCTAATTAGCGGCTCTTTTTGTATTTACTATTTAAAGTATAGATTAACCAGCGGTTTGCGCTGTTGGTTGCTGTTTGTTTAGTTGTAAGTAACTTAATAGCCACATACCCAAACCACCTAAAAACAATGCAGCTGCTACGTAACCTGTTTGATTAGGTGCAGCACCTTGCGCTATTGCAATTCCGCCAACCCAAGGACCTATAGCATTGGCAGTATTAAATGCGCACTGTACTAAGGCACCAATCATAGCGTGGCCTTCGGGCGCAACATCCATTAAAAGCGTTTGAATCAGCGTAGCCAAGCCCACACTGCAACCAATAAAGAAGATCACCGCGTAAAGAGCCCAAATATTATGGCTTGCCGTTACATATGCAAAGGCAAATACAATAGTACATACAAGCGCAAGGCCAGTCGTTTTAATTGCTGATTTATCGGCAGCTTTACCCAGTACATAGTTACCGAGTGTACAACCGATACCAAACATTACCATTGCGATAGAAATAGTATACGGAGCTGTTTTTGTTACCACTAATATGGTGTCGGCAATGTAAGTATAAATACAAAACACTCCGCCAAAGCCAATAATTACAATACCCAAAATAGACCAAACCAGTTTATTTTTAAGTACGCCAAACTCGTTTAGTAAGTTAGAAGGCTTAGCGTTATCGATATTAGGCACTACTTTATAAACAAAAACAAAAGCAATAAAGGCCAGTACTGCAGCGCCAGCTAAACAATAACGCCAACTTAAATTTTGACCTACAAGTGTAACTATAGGCACGCCAACAATAGTAGCCACAGTTAAACCCATAAACACCTTAGACATAAAGCTTGCACGCTTACCTGTTGGGGCAATATCTGATGCTAATAAAATAGCAGCACCAAAATATGCACCATGAGGTAAGCCACTTAAAAATCTAAATATTACAAGTTGCTCAAGCGACGTTGCCATCGCGCTTAACCCGTTTGAGATAAACATTAAACTTATAAAAATGAGCAATGCTTTGCGCTTTCTCATATTAGCTGTAGTGAGCATTAAAATAGGCGCACCAACTACAACACCAATGGCGTAAGCACTAATTGCGTAACCACTTTGTGAGGGCGTTGAGCCAAATGTTTCGCTAATTAGTGGCAGCATAGGCATCATCGAAAACTCAGATAATCCTAAAATAAATGTGCCAAGTGCTAATACGAGTAAAATAGCGGTTCTGTTAAGTTGACTAGATGCCGACGTTACATCTGATGTCATAGATGATCCCTTAAGATTTAATTTTAAAAGTGAAACAGCACAATAAATTCTGAATAGAAAATATTATATGTATGCTTAAATTTTGGTGTGAGAGGGTAGTCTGTGAAAGTGCTATTTTAAGTTAAAAAAAGTACAGAGTCATGCATAAATTAGTGTTTTTGTTAGGTTTTTAAAATGTTAATTAGAAGAAAATACTACTTAAAATTCATAAAATAAAAAAACTATTTATAAAGCATGCATCTATAAGGTGTTAAATATTCGCCGAAAGGTTATTTAGAGCTTATATTTACAGTACAGTTACATGTTGATATCACATTAATTTGCTAATGTTTTTACTAATTTACTCCTTAAGGTTTTTATATGTTTGGTATTTCTAAAAGAAACGCAAAAATTGAAGAAATGGAGCTTCAATTAATTCAAAAACAGTCTATCTTGTCGGCAATTAACAAGCATGTGGCTTATATAGAGTTTACACCTGAAGGAATAATATTAGACGCAAATCAGTTATTTCTAGCTACTGTAGGCTACAGCAAAGAGCAAATAATTGGCAAACATCATCGCATGTTTTGCGAACCTGAATATGCAAAGTCAGACGAATATAGCCAATTTTGGCAAGCATTAAAAACCGGAGATTCTAAATCAGGATCGTTTTTAAGATACAAAGCTAATGGCGATAAGCTTTGGCTTGAGGCAACTTACTTTCCTGTAGAAGAGCATGGCGTAGTCACTAAAGTGATTAAAATAGCCTCTGATATTACGACTAGTTATATACAACGAAAGGCACAAGAAGCGATAGCTACTGCACTCGATAAAGCATTGGCTACAATAGAGTTTACCCCACAAGGTAATATTTTAAGCGCAAATCAAAACTTTTTAGCAACAGTAGGCTACAGCTTAAAAGATATTGTAGGTAAACATCATAAAATGTTTTGTACTGAAGTGTTTTATGAGAAAAACCCACACTTTTGGAATGAATTAGCGCAGGGGCAGTTTAAGTCAGGAAAATTTAAACGTATTGCCGCCGACGGTTCAGAAATTTGGCTAGAAGCTACTTATAACCCAATATTAGATAGCAAAGGTAATGTAATTAAAATAATTAAGTTTGCATCAAATATTACTGATCGTATACACAATAATAATGCAGTGACTGAAGCCGCTGCAATCGCGTATGAATCGGCGGTAGCTACAGCGCAAACCGCTAAAAAAGGTTCTGAGATACTACAAAGTTCTGTTGCAAACTCAGATGCCATTGTAAGCCAAGTTCTTAAGTCAGTTGATTTAATTAAAAATCTTAATGAACAATCCGCTGTAATAGGCTCTATTGTTTCTACAATTAGTAGCATTGCAGATCAAACTAATTTATTGGCACTTAATGCTGCCATAGAGGCTGCTCGTGCTGGTGAATACGGTCGAGGTTTTGCTGTAGTAGCTGACGAAGTAAGGCAACTTGCAGCCAGTACGAGTAGTTCAACTAATGAAATAGCGACCGTTGTTAAAAATAACCAAGAGCTCACTAATGATATATCAAGGCAAATTACGTCGGTTTCAGACTCTTCAGAGCAAGGCCGAGAGCTTATTGCGAATGTATCTGAAGTTATTAAAGAGATTGAGCGAGGGGCTGATATTGTTTCTCAAACAGTCGCTGAGTTAAATACTTAATTTATTATATGACCTTTTAGATTAAACACGCCTAACAACATTCAAAATTGATAAAGTGCGACAATATGTCGCGCTTTTGCTTTTGCAGTTCACACTATAATTACGCCAATTATTACAGTGGCATAAATTAACAATGGTTTATAAAAGCAAAACTCAAAAAACTTACTTACTTTCCCCTGTCGCACTTTTTATTAGCTGTGTGCTATCTACTTTTGCATTTGCCGACGATACGTCTTTAGAAGTAATTGAAGTACACGGACATGCTCAAAATAAGCACTTAGCACTTGGTTCGTCAGAATCGTTATTAAGTGATTTAGGTGTCGACTTTTCAGCTGCAGGCGGCGTATCTAACCTCCCTATTTTAAATGGTTTAATGGGCGACAGAGTTAAAGTGTTAATTGATGGCGCAGATGTAACCGCTGCATGCGCTAATCACATGAACCCGCCACTTTCGTATATCTCGGCTAATCAAATTACGTCTTATAATGTGGCTGCAGGCGTGTCGCCAGTGAGTGCGGGCGGCGATAATATTGCTGGCGTAATAAGCGTTAATTCTATTTCATCACAGTATAGCGATAGCAGTGAATTAGGTTGGCACTCAGGTTATGTGTCAGCAAAGTACAGTAGCGTTGATAACGGACGTAAACTTGGCGTAGGTGCACGTTTAGCTAGTGACACGTTTAGCCTTAATTATCAGGGTTCGTTTAGTGACGCAGATAGTTATGAAGACGGTAACAGCGATGTAGTATTAGATACATTGTACCGAGCACAAAATCATAGTTTAACTGCCGCTATGCGCGATGATAAACAGCAATTAGTTATAAAGCTAACGCATCAAAAAATCCCGTATCAGGGATTTGCAAATCAGTATATGGATATGACCGATAACACCAGTTACGGTGCAATAGCTCAATACAAGCGCTCCTTTGAAAGCAGCGAGCTTGAAGGGCAAGTTAACTGGCATAGCGTAAAGCACGAAATGGGTTTTTTCGGTGAAGAAAAAACAGGCATGATGCGAATGAAAACCGATGCACAAGATATAAGTACGCAGCTTAAATGGCGTATCGCGCTTGATAAAAACAGCAGTATTTTACTCGGCCAAGAATATTACAATTACAGCATTGATGATTGGTGGCCAGGTATTGAAGGCTCAACCATGATGGGACCAAACGATTACGTAAATATAAATAATGGCAAACGAGAGCGCATAGCAGCATTTGCTGAATATGAGAGCCAAATAAATACAAAACTGTGGCTAAACGCAGGTGTACGTATTGAAAGTGTTAATACCCAAGTAGGTGAGGTTCAGCCTTACAACGATGGTATGAGCATGATGGATATGGACGATATGAGCGACATGGATAGTATGGAAACTATGACCATGAGCGATATGTCTACAGATAACACTATTGCTGCACAGAACTTTAATGCTGGCGACAGAGATAAAACCGACACTATAGTTGATGCTAACTTTTTAATTAACTACCAAATAACAAATTATGATGAGCTACAATTTGGTCTTGCCCGTAAAAACCGCGCGCCTAATTTATACGAGCGATACAGCTGGGGCGTAAGTAATATGGCAACCACCATGATTGGTTGGTATGGCGATGGTAATGGCTATATTGGTAACCCTGATTTAGACGTTGAAACAGCGCATACTTTAAGTGCTACTTATATTAAGCAGGCTAAAGATGATGGTTGGCGATTAAGCACCAATGTTTGGTATACAGATGTGAATGATTATATTGATGCTGATATTGTAAGAAGCTTCAATAGTTATGACTTGGACAACACAGCGCGTAACATTTTGCAGTTTACTAATGTAGATGCCATTTTATATGGTGCAAAAATAGATTTAACAGCCAACATTTATGAATCTAAGCAATTAGGTAACTGGCAGTTACACGCTAATGTTACCAATACCAGAGGCAAGCGCGACGATACTAACCAGCCGCTTTATCAAATTAAACCAATGCAAACCCAGCTAGGTATTAGCCAGCAAATTAATCGATTTGAAAACGCATTAACTTGGCAGTGGGTAGATACTAAAACCCGTGTAGATAATAATCGTTTTGAAAACCAAACAGACAGCTACAACTTGGTTAATTTAAGCTCTAAAGCCACATGGGATTCATTAACGCTAAGCGCAGAAGTGAGTAACGTGTTTGATGAGTACTACCAACTCCCACTAGGCGGCGTAAGTATTGCAGCACTTAAACAAGATAGCAGCAACGGGTTTGAACAACTTGCTGGGCAGGGTCGTTCATTTAATGTAAGCATTAGTTACGCGTTTTAACTAAATTAAATTTTAAAATAAAGTAAAAGCCATAACTGTGTTATGGCTTTTTTCATACGCTTTAATATGTAAGCCGTAAACTTATTTTTATGAAATATTTGTACGCAAAAAGCGTTCTATTAAGCACGCTTGTACTAATTTTACAGCGTTATTTTAAGGCAATGCAGTAAAAAGCAGTAGCTTGTTCATCACCCAATGATTAGGAAGTACAGTTTTTGAGCAATTTAAAAATAAAGTGATGGGTGCGCCAACAGCTATGGCCGGTTTAGCTTTGGGTATTGCCAGTATGGGATGGACATGGGAAAACGTTTTTAACTTAAACTCCCAAGGGCAATTTTTGGGAGCGGTATTAGCTGGCGTATTAGTTTTACTTTTGGCTGCTAAGTTTTTACTACACCCTCATTTATTAAAAGCTGATTTAGCACACCCAGTTGCAGGAAGTGTGATCCCTACATTTGCAATGGCTAATCTTGTTATTTCAAACTCAGTTGGGCAATTTCACTCATTAGCTGGCGACATTATGTGGGTTTTAGCTTTTGTGTTGCATCTCACATTTTTGGTGAGCTTTTTATACCAGCGAGTAAAAAAGTTTAACTTTGAGGATATGGCGCCCAGCTGGTTTGTGCCACCAGTAGGGATAATTATTGCAGATGTTACTTTTTCGGGAAATCCGACATTAGCGTGGTTAGCTTATAGTGCGCTGGTTATTGGTATATCAACGTACGCGATAATGCTGCCAATTATGTTTTATCGTTTTATATTAGCATTAAAAAGTGACTACGAAATACAGCCAACACTCGCCATTTTAGCAGCGCCTGCTAGCTTAACATTAGCGGGATACTTTCATATTGTAGCTAATCCATCACTTGTTATAGTGGCGGCATTATTTATATTAGCGATAATAAAAACACTGATTGTTTATGTGTTATTTATAAAGTTATTACGCAGACCTTTTTCGCCGAGCTACGGTGCTTTTACATTTCCAATGGTTATTGGGGCAACTGCATTATTTAAAATGGCTGATTGGATGCAAAGTATAAACCTCGCAATGCCATATGTAGATACAGTTAATTACTTAGCTACGTTTGAACTTATAGTTGCCACGGCAGTGGTATGTTATGTAAGTGGTCGGTACTTTTGCCACTTTAAATTATCAAAGCAACAGGTAACGTAAAGCTACTCTTGGATTACCTGTGGCTCATTACTTTCTTGTTCAGCTTGTTTTTCGCGCTCAGCTTTTGATACATAAGAGGGTTTGTTGCTTTTATGCAATTTAGCGTTAGTGCGTTTATCTTTCTTTTGAAATTTAGTGACGATTTTTTTACGACGGTTCACAATTAAATACTCTCTTAATTTTAAGTCGCGCATTATACAGTCATCCTCATAAAAGCTGCTATATAAATATTCAGCTTAAGTTACCTGTGTGTTTAGCGTAAAGAGCTATAAGTAAGCGCTTCATAGCGTTATAATTACCGCTCTTAGTTATTAATTAAATGGGAATTGTTTTGAAAAAGTTAGCTTTAGCCAGTATTGCTTTATTTGCATTTAGCGCTCATGCGCAGTTAAATAAAAATATTGATAGCGTTGCCGATTACGCAGTAAATACCTACCAAAATGCTCAAATACACACACTAACTAACTTAGTGGCTTTTCCGACGGTTAATAAAAGCGACATTAGCGCTCCTCAAAATCCCGATTTTATTGGCTTTAAAGCACTTTTAAAAATGAAAGCCGCAGAGCTTGGTTTTGACTACCAAGATTTAGGCTACACCGTATTAATTGGTATGGGCGAGCAAAGCGAAAAAGTAACGGTAGTAACCCACGGCGACGTGCAACCTGCTAATGCAAGCAAATGGAAACAAAGCCCTTTTATTATTGATACATCTGAACCGGGTAAATTAGTTGGTCGTGGTACTGAGGACGACAAAGGTGCAATAGCAACAGCGCTTTACGCCATGAAAGCAATTAAAGATAAAGGCATAACCCTTAATAACCGTATTGAGCTTATGATTTACCTTGCTGAGGAGTCTGATTGGGGTCCGCTTACTCAATTTATGAAAACGTATGAACAACCAAAATATGCCGTAACGATTGATGCATCATACCCTGTAGTGGTTGCCGAGAAAGGCTGGAGCTTAATTGCACCTACTTTTAATGCAACATCACCACAGACGGGTTTATATGTAAAGGATGTAACTGGTGGTGCGTTTAGAAGTCAAATTCCAGAAGATGCAAGCTTAGTTTTGCACAATGCAGACGCGGCACTTATTAATACATTAAAAGCAAAAGCTAAAACATTAAATAAAGTTGAATTTAACTTTAGTGAAAAAAGTAATGGCTTAGCAATAAGCGTTAAAGGTATGTCGGCGCATTCATCTGAGCCGGAGTCGGGTATAAATGCCATTGCTTATTTAGCTGAGTTATTTAAAGGTGTGGAGCTTGAAAATAACAGTGACGGCGAGCTAATCGACTTTGTGAATCAGTTAATTGGTTTAGACATTCACGGTAAACAATTTGGCGAAATAGCTTACAAGCACGACTTTATGGGCCCAATGACAGTGGCACCAACAGTTATTGAGCGTGATGGTAATGCGCTAACACTCGCTGTAAATGCACGTCGCCCAATGGGTAAAGATGAAGCTGTATTACAAAAGCAAATTGATGATGCACTCGCTAATTGGCAAGCTA
The DNA here is from genome assembly GCF_014163745.1 of Pseudoalteromonas sp. SR44-2. Classification (NCBI taxonomy): domain Bacteria; kingdom Pseudomonadati; phylum Pseudomonadota; class Gammaproteobacteria; order Alteromonadales; family Pseudoalteromonadaceae; genus Pseudoalteromonas; species Pseudoalteromonas sp. SR44-2. The sequence continues at coordinate 71,904 of NZ_JACJDW010000007.1, forward strand.
CTAACAATGTAACACTTGCTAACATAGAAACAATTATTGGCACACCGATGCTACTTGATGGCGCGCCGCATGCGCAAAAGCTGCTTGATATTTTCAAGCATTTTACGGGCGACGAAAAAGCTGACTTTGTATCAATAGGTGGTGGCACTAACGCAAAGCTGTTTGATAATGCGGTATCGTTTGGCCCTTCAATGCCAGGTAAGCGCTACACAGGTCATTCAGAGCATGAATTTATGACACTTGAGCAACTTGAACTGAATTTACGTATGTACACAGCAATGATGATAGAGCTTGGTAATATGTAGTTTAAACGTACTTAGACTCAATAAGGTTTAATAATAGGTGTTGAGTACTAATCAGCACCTATGTCCTTAAAATTTACCTCAGGCAAGTTTTCAAAGCTTGGTTTGGCAAATAAATACCCTTGCATAAGTTCAACACCTGCGTTTTTAAGCCACTTATATTCTTCTACTGTTTCAATGCCTTCAGCTAGTGCGGTTATGTTTAAATCGCGAAACATATTTAAGCAATGAGTTACTATTAGTTGGCGTTTTTTGTCGTTGTTAATATCGCGTATGAGCGCCATATCCAGCTTGATAATATCTGTTTGAAAGTCAGCCAGCAGATTTAAACCAGAATAACCTGCACCAAAGTCATCAGTGGCGGTTTTAAATCCGAGAGACTGATAGTAATCAACAACGCGTTTAATGTGTGCGGTGTCTTCAATTTTTTCAACTTCAGTAAATTCAAACATAATATTTTGAATTGGAAAGTTATACTTTTTTGCAGCTTCTAATGTGGTGCGTATACATCGCTCTGGTTTATAAATAGCATTAGGTAAAAAGTTAATGCTTAGCATTGATGTTATGCCCAGCTTTGCGGCTAGTTGAATGGCTTTAATACGACAAAACTGATCAAATGCATAGCGGTTGTCTTCATTCACTTTTGAAATAATTGAATAAGCAGACTCGCCATTTAAACCCCTAACCAATGCTTCATAGCCATAAATTAGGCGAGTTTTACAGTTTATAATCGGTTGAAAAGCCATAGAAAAATCAAATTCAAGATCGTTGGCGTCAGCACAATTACTACATGTCACTTTTTCACAATCTTTTGATTTTTCGATCACTTAGTTCATCCTCTGATGTTTATTTTTAAAGTTAGTTGAGGGTAGATCCTAACACAAACAGATTAAAGTATTAGTTTGTATTTTTTTAACGTAATAAGTAATTATTTATATGTGAGTAATATTATGACTAATGTCATGCTCTTTAATGATATTTGGCAGGGGTTTGCATTTCGTTTTTATATAAAAATAGATTTATACATTAACAGGAGGATAACCATGAATACATCAACAACAATATTTCAAAGTTTTAAACAGTATGCAGTTGCTTTAATGTTTTTAGGATTAATTAATTTAATTACATCACCAAACACCTTATGGGTGATTTGGCCCGCGCTTGGCATGGGGATCGCTTTATTATCTGAAGTCTTAGGTATAAGCAGCTCTAAAAAGGTATCTTGATGATTAGTAAGCCAAGTAATAATTTACTTGGCTTTAATTTAATGTGCTTTATTTACAGTAATCTAAACCTAAATATTTAAAATGCTGATTGAAGTGTCGCATCTAGTGATATTTCGGTATTTAAGAGTTTTGAAATAGGGCAGCTCTTTTTGGTTTGCTCACATAAGGCTTGAAACTGCTCGTTTTGAATATCATCAATACGCGCTTTTACCTCAAGGGCAATATGCGTTACTGAAAAACCGTCATCTACTTCATCAAGGCTTACAGTGGCTTTAGTATCAATTTTATCTGCGGTAAAGCCTGCATCACCTAATGCAAGTGAAAGCGCCATACTAAAACATGCACTATGCGCTGCACCTACTAATTCTTCAGGGTTTGAGCCTGCCTCATCCTCAAAGCGGGTATTAAAACCATAAGGTTGTTTATTAAGCGCGCCACTTTGAGTTGATATGCTACCTTTGCCTGTTTTAATGTCGCCAGACCATGTTGAACTTGCCGTTTTTTTAATCGTCATCATCTTCTCCTTGCTAGAGTGTAAGCTTTTCAGGCTAGCTAAGCGTTATTTACAAAATAAACTTATATAAAGCCTTTAAAGCACTAATTACAGATGATGCTGCAAAATAGGCGCCAGTTAATTGTTATCCCTGTTTATTTCGCTTACAGCGCTCTGAGCAGTAAATAACGTTATCCCAGTCGCGCTGCCATTTTTTACGCCACGTAAAAGGTTTATTACAAATAGGACACATTTTTTGAGGTAAGTTTAGTTTTTTGTGCGCCATGCTTACTTAGCCTTACTGTTATTTTTAGTATCCGTTTTACTTTTTGTTCGAGTAACTTTTTGAGTACCCCCAACGTGTTTTTTAAGAATCCTCCCTATGGCGCGTTTAACATCGGCTCGCTCACGGTATTGCCATAAGCGCTCGCGTGCTTCTTTTGAGGCGGCTGTTAAATCAAGCATGGGTTCAGGGTAATCCTCCCCTAACTTAAAGTCGTTAAAGAGTGCTTCCATTGGAGTTTGCTCCCAAGGCTGATGTAAATATTCAATAGGGAGTTTTTCAAGCTCGGGGCACCACTTTTTAATAAACGAACCTGTTGGGTCTTGATCTTCTGATTGTTTAATTGGGTTGTAGTGCCTAATGGTGTTAATGCCTGTGACCGAGGCTTGCATTTGAATTTGCGGGTAGTGAATTCCGGGCTCAAAATCTAAAAAGTAATTAGCGAGAGGAAAGCTTGCTTGCTGCCAGCTTATATTTAAATGATGCGTTACAAAGCTTACAAGCATGGCGCGCATTCTAAAGTTTATATAACCGGTGGCTTTTAAGCAGCGCATGCAAGCGTCAATAATTGGAATACCAGTTTGACCTTGCGCCCAGCATTCAATATCGTTTTTCACACGTTCATCATCACGATACGGAAATACGTGATAACCCGGATTAAGAGCTAAAAACTCCATAGAGCACTCGCTTTCAAACTTTTGCATAAAGTGGCAGTGCCAATGCAAGCGCGATACAAACGCAGCAAGCGGTCGCTTCCAGCCTCTTTTGTCAGGGTGTTTTGAATGATATTCATCAATGGCCATTTGATACACTTGCCTAAGGCTAATATTCCCCCACGCTAAATACGGCGAAAGTCGAGAGCAATGTGTTTGGCTTAAACTTGGGCTCGATATTCCCCTTTGATAACCTTTACCGCGCTCGGCAAAAAAGCTCTGCATTACAGTGCGCGCATGCAGTGGGCCACCTTGTTGAAAGCTGTCATGATCTTGAGTGTAAGCGCTAGGCAGCTCAGGCGCTTGATAGTTATTAAAGGTAATTGTTTTTATACTCTTCCAATTAGGAACAGCAATAGGTGCTTGCATTGTTTGCTGCCAGCGTTCGTTCCAATTATTACGATTTTTTTTGCCGCGAATTACCGCGCCTGTTTGCGACTCTTGCCAATTAATGTGGTTATGCTGGCACCATGCTTTTATTGCCTTATCGCGCTCAAAGGTGTTGTTTAAGCCTATTTCTTGATGGCTAAAAATATTAACTATTTCAAACTGCATCTTTAACGATTCAAGTAAATCGTTCATATTTAAATTAAATATATAAACACAGGCGTTAAAACGCGCTAGCTGATTATTTAACTCAACTATTGATTGATACACAAAGCGCCAGTGCCGCTCATTGTAGTGTGCATCTTCGAGCAGTAATGGCTCAAAGTTATAAAGTAACAGGGTCGGTAAGCCATTACTAAATGCATTTTTTAATGGTTGATGATCGCTAAGACGTAAATCACGTTTAAACCACACGATGTTTATTTTTTCTTTCATACTGGCAATATTAAAACCGTGGCATTATAAATAATAAGACAAAACCAATACGTATTAAATGTAAAAGAAGACTAGTGTAAAAACGATTTTGATATAGGCAACTCATGTTAAGGTGATACTAAAATGAGTCGCCAATAAAAGAAGTATTATAAATAGGGAGAATTACCGTGATACTTAAGCAATTTTGGCACTTACAGTCATGTGAGAGTACACCTATTAAAGCTTCACCAATTGCAACTACTTCCATTGTCTTTTCCTAAAACTTGCGGGGGTATCGCTTTGTATGACGATACCCTCAGTTAGGGTAAAATTAAAAACGCTTACCAATAGTAAAGCTAAAGACACGAGATAAGACAACGCGCGCATTAAATATAGTTGATTGATCTGCTACCGTTTCACCTGAGTGAAACTTCCCTCTGATAAGTTTCCTGAGTTATTTAGGTTTTTAATATCGACACGAAGATTTAAGGGTACTCGCCGAGATATCATGGAATGTAGGTAGGGCATCAAAGGCTCCAAACGTTGCTACTGTTTTGGCTCCGCATTTAGTAGCAAAGTCGATAGCCTTTGAAACGTTAGTAAAGTTATTTGCCCAGTCAGTAAATTCTGTTTTATTACTCACTAGCGAAGATATTTGATATAAAAAACCACCTACAAACGCATCGCCTGCAGCTGTGGTATCCACAACATATGCCTGAGGGCAAGGATAAGTACCACTAAATGAGCTAGATGAAAAAGTAATAGGCTCGCCACCATCGGTCATTAAAACTAAAGCTACGCCACTATCTACCCAACTTCTAATAGTGGTATCAATATGCTCTATTCCATAAAGCGAGATCAGCTCATCTTTACTCGCTTTAATAACATCAACTGTTTTAGCAACATCCTCAATAACAGATTTAGCTGTGAGTGGTTCATCCCAGAAGGCTGAACGAAAGTTAATGTCAAAGCATGTAACCGAGCCTGATTCTTTAAAGTGTTTTAGCGCATGTAAGGTTGTATTTAATACTAAAGGTTTTGCAAAAGAGCCTGAACAAAAACTCACAATTTTAGGTGTTGAAAATAAAGAGGGCTCTAAATCGGTTATTTGTAAATCGTAATGTGCAGCATCTTTATCGTAAAATTCAAATGTACGTTCACCGTTTTCATCCAACGATACGAACGCGAGTGCCGTCTTCCCTTTTTTTGAAAAGCCAACATAAGATGTGTTTACATTATACATTTTGAGTGCATTTATTAAAAAGCGACCAAATTTATCATTGCCTACTTTACCAAGCAAATAACTTGAACCACCAAGCTTTGCTACGGCTACAGCAACATTAGCGGGTGCGCCTCCGGCAAACTGTGTGAAGTCTAGTTCGCTATTTGATGCCTTATTGTGCATGCAGTCATGTGAGAGTATATCTATTAAAGCTTCACCAATTGCAACTACTTCCATTATATTTTCCTAAAAATTGCGAGGGTATCGCTTTGCATGACGATACCCTAGATTAGAGTAAAATTAAAAACGCTTACCAATAGTAAGGGTAAAGGTACGAGGTAAGACAACGCGCGCATTAAATGTAGTTGCTTGACCTGCTACCGTTTCACCTGCGCGAGGATCTCCCTCTGATAAGCCTTCTGAGTTATTTAGGTTTTTAACATCGGCACGAAGGTAATAACCGTCTTCGTTTTCAAGGGATAAACCAAGGTTTAACATGCCATACATAGGCAGTTCTGCTGCGTTGGCGTCGTCGGCATAACGTTTACCGCTCCAAGAGTAGCTACCATGAATAGCTGCCATACCCCACGAAAAATCTTCAAACTGATAGCTACTAGTTAATTGGCCAAAGTGCTTAGGCACACGTACAGGTAAGTTGCCGTTTATATCAATAGAGGCAGAGCTTCCATTAGCATCCAAGTATTGCGCCGCTGGTGTGTTTACAAATTCGGGTGATTGGTACGTTGCAGATACACCAATGCGCCAGTCTTGGGTGATTTGCAGGTTAAATTCGGCTTCTACACCTAAGGTTTCTGTGTTTCTAAAGGCTTGACGTTGCACTACTTGACCATTTTCAACAGTAGGTACATTAAAGAATAAATCATCCGCACCGGCGAAGTAACCGGTTACAAATGCTGCGACATCACCTTCGTTATATTTAATGCCCACTTCGGCCATTACCGTTGAAGCTGGTTGTGTTTCACGTCTCTCAGAGTTATTAAATTGATTAATTTCCTCTTGACTAGTTAGGTTGGTAATCGCCATGTATTTATCTACATCAGGCATACGAAAACCATCTGCATATCGAGTGAATACCGCTAAGTCGTCGTTAAATTTGTAGTTAGCTGCAACTGTCCATGCCATTTCGTTGTATTCAACATCAAAATTTCGGTAAGTCCCATCACCAAAGGGCAGGGTAATATTCCCATTGACGGTATCAGTATCGCTGGCAAAACTGTCAATTGTGTAATTAGCTTGGTTTTGCGCTTCCCCATCTGCTTTGAGGGTTTCGTACCTTAGGCCCAGATTAAACGACACATCTTCAAGCTCGTATTCAAAGTCAGCAAAGGGCGCAAGGGTATTTTCACTATAAACAATATCGGCAAAACCATGTGATCCAGACTGAATACCTTTGTAAGTACCGCTGGCAATGTCAACACCTTGTGCATCTGTAAATACAACATCTAAGCGCTGCGGCAGGGGCTCTACTGATTGCAGTGTATTAATTCGATAGTCGGTAACATGGCCATTAATATTAGAGAAGAATAAGCCAAAATTAGCATAAAGAGTCCCTTCGCCTACATCATCAAAGGTGTAGTTGAATCTGGTTTCGTTTTGAAAGTTGTCGCCTTCAAAACGTCTATGCCAAAAGCCTGCGTTTATTCCGTATCCATTGGTGTTGTAGGTATTTACGGTGCTTGAATCAGCCAATACAAAGCCGTTTCCTGCATCGCGTATATCGTAACTTAGGTTACCATCAACCATGGCACCTGCAAGAACATCAGTATTTGCAGCATATATAGCTTGTGCTTTACTAGCTAACGGTTCGGCGTTACCTACGTTAATGATGCCGGTAAAGGTTGTTAGCATATCGGTATAACGCATTTGATTTGAAAAGACTAAGTTTTCGTTGATTTCAATTTCGGTTGTATTGCCAAAGTAGGTCACATTAGCGTAGTTACCATCTGCAATATCCAAATCAATGTCGCCGCTTGGGGTGTTATTAAGAGTTAATAAACGCGCACCTGCTGAGTTACCGGTGGTGCCATCTCTGATATCCATCCCGCCTGGGATTGTTTTAGCATTGGTGGTTGAGCCTATTAATGGCTGAGGAATAAAAAAGAATGATCTATCGTTTTGTTTATTAAACTCAAAGCGGGTAAAGCCGCTGCCATCTTTAAAAAAGTGCTTAATATTGCCATTAAGCTCACCACCTTGGTTAGCTGTATACCCCGGATCGCGTGCGGAGTCATCCTTGCGATACCAAGCGCCAACAGCATAGGTTGTCTGATCGTCTATTGATCCGCTAACCCAACCTTGTCCACCTAGGCGGTTGTTGCTGTTGGTCTCAAAAAACACATCACCTTGGGTATCATCGGAGCCTTCACGAGAAATAAAATTAATAAACCCAGCTGGCGCGCTACCAACAAAAATTGACGAGGCACCACCACGAATAGCTTCAACGCTGCCAACAAAATTAGACAAACGGGTAAAGCGATCATTTTGAGTAAATAAAATATCTTGATTATAAAACACGGTCATACCATCACGAAGTAGTGCTGTAAACTCTGTTTGCGTTGATAACGGAAAGCCTCGTGGGGCTACGTTGTTACCGGTTTCTCCACCGGTGTCTTCGGCATGAAAACCAGGAATACTTCGCACTAATTCAGCAACACTGTGCGGAGCCAATTGCTCTAACTTTGCTTCGTTAAAGGTAGTTATTGCATTAGTTGATTCGATTTTCTCTTTTGGCCGAGATGTTCCCGTTACAATGATGCGCTCAAACCCTAAATCACTTTTTGCTTCTTGTTGCTCTTGTGACAAGACGCTAGGGGATATGGATAGACCTACAGCGACTGCAATTAGAGTCATTTTTGCTGATACTTTCATTTTTCTGTTCCCTCTTTGTTGTGTGTGTATACAAATTTGCGGTTTTATTAATCAAACATGTCAGTGTTATCAAATTTGTAAATAGAATGTAGAGAACTTAAAATAATAAATCAACTATTATTACTTATTATTTTTTGTACAGCTTTTTGATTGTTTAAGTGAATTTTTTTCCTCTGATAAAAAATAAATAAGCAGCCAACGTTACCGATGGCTGCTTTTTAACTTTAAAGTATATTAGTGGTGTGAAAGGCTTGCGTGATCTTGAGAAAAGTTGATAAGTAACGGAAGGTTAGCGCAGCCTACTGATTGAGCCTTGGCGCCAATAGAGCCACTTTGTACTTCACAGCGATTAATACCGCGATGATCAGCCTGGCTCAATTTTAACTTTGTTGCCAAAACTATTTTTTCTCTGACATTGATAGGAATGGCGCCATCAATGACAATCGCCTCAAAATCAAAAATAGCTAAAGAACACAATGCCGCGTAGGCGAGACCATCTGCAACTTGGTCTATCCACTTATCGAGTACGGGGCCTAAGTCTCCCCAATACTCTTTTGAACTCCACAGTATGTCAGTATTGTAGCCATCACCTTTGAGCATTTTTTCGAGAATATACAGTGATGATTGCATAATAAGTTGTTGGGAGGTTAGTTGACCTTCACTATTAAGCATAGGCCTAGGTAATGAGCCTATAGCGCCGGCATTACCTTTTTTACCGGTAAATAAGGTTTCGTTTATAACAACTCCACCACCAATAAAAGTACCAATAAAAATATATAAAAAATCGCTAAAACGAGCAGGATTACCAAAGCTTAATTCAGCTGAACAAGCCGCGGTATCATCATTACATACATACACGGGAAGGTGTACAATTTGATTTATTTTTTCTTTAAAATCAAAAGACTTCCATTCATTCAATACTGTTTTTGGAGCGCCGGCTTCTTCTGTCCAGTTCCAAATTTCGTAAGGGGTTGCAACACCCACACCTAAGATACGCTTGGCTAATTCGTCACTTAAGCTCATTTTAAGTACGCTGATCCCTTTCTCTAAAAAGGTTAGCAAGCTCTGTACTGTGGGGTAAGCGCAGTTTTCGTGCAAAGTTGCGCGTATATTTCCTACTAAGTCAATCAAGGTTAAATCAAAACTGCGACGACCTACTTTTAAGCCAATTCCAAATGCACCATCTGGATTTAACGCAAATGGGATGGTTGGTTGGCCAACCTTACCACGCTGAGGGTCTTTCCGTATTAATAACGATTCGGCTTCTAAACTATTGATAATTACTGTGACGGCCTGTGCTGAAAGCCCTGTTTTTTGTGCTATTTCAGCTTTTGGAGCACTACCGTGTTGGCGAATTAATGACATAATTCGGCGTTCATTATGAGCACGCAGGCCAGATTGGCTTCGGCCTTCTTGTAAAGAGAGTCGAGGGTTTTTAGATTTGATAATTATTCCTACCTAGTTGTTATTATCTTGAATAACCTGATTAATTGTACACCGAGTGTGTGTAATTGGCGACTATATTAGCTTTATTGCCGGGTTCATTTCTTATTATTAAATTTACGACAGAGTATAAATAAGTCACAGGAGGTCAATAAATAACTATAGTTGATTTATTGACGGAATGATATTTAACTGGTTAAATGCTTTACTTAACATTAACAACTGAGACACGGCAATGACCACACACACACACACACAAACACCTCTTGTCTCCAAGGAGATGGTGGTTCCCTTTATTTTACTTGTTCTGTGCTTTGCTGCATGGGGAGCTGCGGCAAACATGACTGATCCGCTAGTAAAAGTGTTTAGTAAAATTTTTACTATGTCGTCAGTGCAGTCTGCATTGGTACAATTTAGCTACTATGGAGCTTACTTTTGCTTAGCTATTCCGGCGGCATATATCAATAAACGCTTTTCGTATAAAACAGGTGTGTTAACCGGTTTAGGGATGGCTGCAATCGGAGCATTTTTGTTTTATCCCGCCAGCCAAGCAATGACTTATGGTTTTTTTTTAGTGGCTTTGTTTGTGTTAGCTGGAGGCTTATCTATTTTAGAGACATCAGCAAACCCTTATGTAATGGGAATGGGCACCCAACAAGGTGCAACTCGCAGGTTGAATTTGGCGCAATCATTTAACCCTGTCGGTACTAACATTGGTGTTTTTTTAGCCGCTACCCTTATTTTACCAAAGCTCAATACTGCAACCTCTGGTGAGCGCACAAATATGAATAGTGAGCAATTAACTAGCATTATAAGCGCAGAACTTGATGCAGTTATGGTGCCTTATGTTGGTATGGCTTGTGTGTTGGTTTTTATTTGGTTGGCAATTGCGTTTACTAAAACACCTAATTTTTGTAAGCAAAAAAAAGTCTCTAAGCATGTAGAATTTAGTGCAACGTTTAAGCGCTTGTTTAAAAATACCCATTACCGCTTTGGTGTTATCGCCCAGTTTTTTAATGTTGCGGCGCAAACTTGTGTATGGACATTTACCATCCAGTACGTAATGGAGGCACTCGATACAAATGAAGTTACCGGGGGAAGTATTTTACAATACAGTATGATCACCTTTTTAGTTTCTCGATTTGTAATGACCTGGCTTATGGGATTTATTCGTCCTGCCAAACTGTTAATGGCAACCTCTATTATTGCAATGCTGCTGTGTTTTTATATGGTGAAAATGCCAAATATAAGTGGCGTATGGGCGCTGGTAAGTATATCGGCTTGCTTATCATTAATGTTTCCAACTATTTACGCGATTTCACTACATGGGTTAGGCGATGATGCAAAACTAGGTGCTGCTGGTTTAGTAATGGCTATTTTAGGTGGAGCGATAGTTCCTGTATTCCAAGCTGTGTTTATTGATACATACAGTGTCGCGTTTTCTTATGTTGTGCCTGCGGGGTGTTTTATTATTGTTGCAGCTTATGCTGCATTTGATTTAAAAACAAAAGTCAGAGTATTCAATAATGTAGCGCCTTGCTAAATGGATTGAAAACCGAGCCTGAAGGCTCGGTTTTACTTTTTAACTTTTCTCATTTGTAAATCTTCTTTAACCCCAATTAAGATATTAGGCATGTTGATATTCTTATTTAGTTGAAAAATATGTTTTTAGATCTCACCGAAAATACCAACCAAAATGTTTACTCTTACTTAGTAGGCGGTATCAGCCCAAGGCCTATCGCATGGATAAGTACATTAAATAGCGAAGGTATTGCAAATATTGCGCCTTATTCATTTTTTACTGTGGCTAGTTGCAAGCCAGCTGTTTTAAGTGTTACGCAAGTAAACCCTAGTGATAAAACGAATAAAGATACGCTCAGTAATCTAATGGCAACTAAAGAATGTGTGGTTAATATTGTCAGCCAAGAGTTAGTTGAAAAAATGAACCAAAGTTGTGCAAATTATCCTAGTGATATAAGCGAGTTTGATGCAGCTAACATTGCCCAAGCTCCAAGTAAGTTAGTTAACGCGCCAAGCGTTGCCGATTCAAAAGTAAGGTTTGAATGTAAATTACGCGAAGTTATTAGTATTTCAAATGAGCCTGGCGGCGGAAAAATGATGTTGTTGGATGTAGTGGGTATTTGTATAGACGATGAAGTGATGAGTGGTGGCTATATTGACCCAGAATTATTAAATGCAGTGGGCAAAATGGGCGGCGATTACTTTAGTACAACCAAAGATAAGTTTTTACTTAAAAGGCCACAGTTGTAATTTTAATATAGATTCTTCCTTTGTTTGTGCACATTGTTTGCACTTTTACTTGTTAACTTTGTTTTATTAAACGTTAAAGTAAAGGTTCAAGCATTGAAAACCCTTCTTAAAACAAAAGCCGTTAATGCCACTAAGTTATTTGCGTTAAGCGCGCTTTGCATCGCTTTAAGTGCATGTAATAGCGATTCAACAAGTACTGCAACAGACGGCGATACAGTCAGTAATAGTGCTCCAACGGTTGATGCTGGTATTGACCAAACTGTTAATGCGGGCGATACCGTTTATTTAAGTTCAGCGGTTGAAGATGACGGTGAAGTATCGGTTAGTTGGTCGCAAACATCAGGCACTACCGTTAGTTTATCTTCAAGTACTGCAACGTCTACAGAGTTTGTTGCTCCAGAGGTATTAACCGATGAAGCACTTGTATTTGAAATCAGTGCAGATGATGGCACAAACGATGTCGTTGTAGATACAGTTATAGTTAATGTGATTGCTTCATCAGACTCAGATACAGTTGATAATAGTGCAAAACTTACCAGCTGGTTAATTAACAACGATACAACTTCTACATACATACAAAATAATGGTGCAGTGGTTGAAGATGTTCAATCGGTTGAGGTTGTTACTGTTACTGAGGAAGATGCTGACGTTGAATACATGTACGTGCAAACTACTGACATTCCTAAATATGATGTAACGCTTACACAAGACCAAGTAGACGCGTTAAATAACCGCCCGCGTGCAGCTACCGATTTTTATAACGGTGTAACTTCTGCAGCAGTAGGGCAAACCATTTCTTTTGGTGAAGATATTGGCTATAACAGCAGCACTGAAAACTGCGATGACACAGGCGGTGCAGGTTATTGGCCTCCAGGACCGGGTTGTCCAACAGAACAAGCGGTTGAAGCGTATTTTCCGCTAACACCTACCGATTTATCTGACACTGAAACTTGCGAAACAGGTTTAGGTACAGTTGGCTTAATGGTTAATGGCACCAGTATATTTAACTGGGGCGATGGTATGAGCTACGGTAATAATATTTGGTATACATTAGCGCCCATTGCTGAGCAATACGATGTTGATGTGTGCGGCGGACATGCTGCTAACGGTGAATATCATCACCATTTTTATACTAGTTGCTTAGCTGATTTACTTGAAGATGATGGCGATGCGCATTCACCTATTTATGGGTTTGCAGCTGATGGCTATCCGCTTTATGGTCCTTATGAAAGTAACGGACAACTAGCATTAAGTGGCTGGGAAATGCGTGATTATGGCGCATCAGAAAGTGAAGGTGGTTGTGGTACTGAGGGCGAACGAAGCTGTACCTTAGTTGATCAATACGATGTTAGCCAAGGCACACAAACAAGTGATGCAGGTCCTGCTATCGGTGCACAAGTAACGACGCTCTCTGGTAATACATTAAATGCCGACGATGGGTATTACTTTGAAGATTATTACTACGCACAAAAAACAGTAACCGGTGCTCAATTAGATGAGCATAACGGCCACGATACTAACGATGGCAAGGGTTATCACTACCATATAACACTAACGTTAGACAGCGATGGTAAATTACAGCCTTCTTTTCCTTATCAAATAGGGCCTCGTTTTAAAGGTCAATTAGCCGATAATTCAATTGGTCGCTGTGATACGGGCGAAACAATGGCTCCACCACCGGGAATGTAGGAGTAACTATGCGTTATTTTAAATACGCATTGATCCTAACTACTGCTGCGCTATTGAGCTTTAAGCTCTTTGCGCAGCAGGAAATGATGGATCATAGCCATATGCCCATAGCAGTGCCAAATGATATGCCAGTCCCGGCATTAAGCCTTAAGTTATTAAAAGATAGTATGTCGGGTTATAACTTAATTTTAGATACACAGCGTTATGATTTGTCTGTGCCGCCAGAGGGCACGATGAACATGCAACAAATGATGGGCGTGACAACAAACCAAGACACCGGTTTTTTACAAGGTCATGCTCATTTATACATTAATGGGGTTAAAATACAGCGAATTTACGGACAAGCGTTGCATTTACCTGCTAACTTATTTAAAACTGGTATAAATACCGTATCGGTTACTTTAAATAATCATGGTCATATGTATTGGACCGCTCAGGGCAAAAAAATAGTTGCTACGCTGTATGTTAACGATCAAACCAAAGAGTTTATAACATACCGATTTGAAAGCTTTCCTAGCAAGGTTGAAAACACGAATTAATGAAAATTCATAATAAACTTTTTTTAATACTATTTAGTTTTACCTTTAGTGTTATTGCAGGGCTAGTAGTACTTATACAATGGAGTATAGGGCAAGGCGTAATTGATTTTGTTAATGCAAAAGAAGTAAAAGCGCTTGAACCACTTGTTGTGCAACTTGCAAAGCAATACGAACAAAACCCCTCATGGGAACGTGTTGTCGGCAATGGCGAAAATTTTAGAAAACTTATTGAATCGCAGCTAGAAAATAGCCAGTTTTTACCTAGGCCACAAGAAGGCCCAGGTCCGCGTGGGCGAATGATGCGACGGCCGCCGCCAGATCATATTCGTTTAGGGGGAGAGCGCCGCCTACCACCTGAAAATATTGCTCACTACGCTTTGCTTGACGAAAATAAACAGCGAGTAGTGGGTAAATACCTTAGCGATTTAAAATATATAACAACCCCAATTATTGTTAGCGATAAAGTAGTGGGTTACTTAGCAGTTTCTAAAAGAGATAGCTTGGTTGATGGCTATGAGCTTGATTTTTTACAGCAGCAAACTAACTACTTATGGTTTATTGCTTTAGCTGCGGTATTGCTAACATTGCTAGTTACCTTTTTATTGTCTCGCCACTTAGTAAGCCCAGTAAAGCAAATTGCTAACGGTATGCATCGCTTAACGCAAGGTAATTACGAGACCAAACTTACGCTTGAACGAAAAGATGAGTTGGGCCAATTAAGCGAAGATTTTAATACGCTTGCATTTACACTCGCTAAAGATGAGCAAGTACGTAAGCGTTGGCTTGCTAATATTTCTCATGAGCTTAGGACGCCAATGAGCATTTTACTCGGTGAACTTGAAGCTATGCTACTTGGTATACGAGAACCGAACGCAAAAAATATAAGCTCGGCTAACGATGAAGCCCTGCATTTAAAACGCTTAATAGACGACTTGCATATGCTCAATAGCGCAGAGTTAGGAGGTATGCACTACACAATGCAACCTACTGATATGGCGTTATTATTAAATACTATTGAGCAAAAATATCAGGTTTTGCTTGAACAACATAATATAAAAATATACCTGCTAAATAGCGCTAAATACATAACTGTACAAGCAGATAAAACACGCCTTTTGCAGCTACTCGATAATATTTTAATGAACGCCGTACACTATGCACAATGTACAACTATTTCATTAACAGCTAAAAATATAAGTATTAAAGGGCAAACTTATTTAGAGCTTATAATTGAAGATAATGGTGTAGGTGTAGAGCAGTCGCATTTATCGCATTTGTTTGAGTATTTATATCGAGTAGATAGTTCGCGTAATCGCCAAGAGGGCGGTTCGGGCTTAGGTTTATCTATTTGCCAGCATATAGTTAAAGGTCATAAAGGTGAAATAGCTGCAGAAAAAGCCAGCTTAGGCGGCCTTGCTATTATTATTAGATTGCCAACTATTTAGTTTATAAAAATAAAGTTGAGGTTACCTACAGAGATGCCTATGAGTGAACAAATACTGATTGTGGAAGATGAAGTAAAGCTAGCTAACTTAATGAGTGACTTTTTAAGCAGCCATCACTTTATTACTCATCAAATACATCACGGGGATGAAGTATTACCTTGGCTTGAAATTAACAGGCCGAGTGTGATTTTGCTAGACATAATGTTACCAGGCCAAAGTGGTATTGAACTGTGTAAAGCAATTAGGCGCTTTTCAAACGTGCCTATTATTATGGTATCGGCAAAAGTAGAAGAAATAGATAGGCTGCTTGGGCTTGAATTAGGTGCAGATGATTATATTTGTAAGCCGTTTAGTTATGCCGAGCTGGTGGCACGCGTAAAAGCTATTTTAAGGCGATTAAATAACGCAAGTGATGTTACAGAGTCAACAATGAAGCTTGATGAGAGCAGCTACAGCGTAAAATATAAATCAAACAGTATAGAATTAACGAACTTTGAATTTCAGCTATTTAAACCTTTGTTTAACAACCCAAATCGTATTTATTCGCGCGATAGCTTAATGGACACTATGTACGCCGATCAGCGTATTGTGAGCCACCGCACTATTGATAGCCATATTAAAAAGTTGCGTAAAAAACTAGATGAAGTGACACAAACTGAAAGTGTTATCCAGTCTGTTTATGGGGTTGGTTACCGATTTGTGCATCCACAGTAAGGTGGAATGAGCTATGACGATGAGTTATTCATCATCGTCAGCATTTTTAATTCGCTCTAAACGGTCAAACTCTTCGTATTCGGCAGCTTGAATTTCATCAAGAATAGAATCTACATCAGCAAGTTCGTCGCTGTCTTCAAATTCACCTGTAAGCGTTGAATTAGGCGTTAAATTGGCCTCTTCAAATAGTGCCCACATTTCTTTAGCGTATTGAGTTTTTAGTATGCTTGGCGCAAATTCACCATAGTAGCGGCGTATGTTATTTACATCGCGTGCAAACATAGCTCGTGCACTGTTATTTGCTGAAGCGTTAACGGCTTGCGGTAAATCTATAATTACAGGGCCGTTATTATCTACAAGTACATTAAACTCAGATAAATCACCGTGTATTATACCAGCGCAAAGCATAAGCTTAATGTAATGTATCATGAGTTTATACTGCTCAATCGCTTGCTCTTCACTAAAAACGACATGTCCTAGTTGAGGGGCTACGTTACCATCTTCATCAGAGACGAGCTCCATAAGCAGCACGCCATCAATACAAAAGTAAGTATCAGGAACACGTACACCCACGCCAGCTAAACGAGATAACGCATCAACTTCGGCATTTTGCCAAATTTCTTCTTCTAATTGGCGGCCATAGCTAGAGCGTTTACCCATTGCACGCGCTTGGCGTCCACCACGTACTTTTCGGCCTTCTTGATATTGTGCCGCTTTTTTAAAACTACGTTTAACCGCATCTTTATACACTTTCGCACAGCGAATATGTTCACCACAACGCACAATAAATACATCGGCTTCTTTACCGCTCATTAGTCGGCTTATTACTTCGTCAATAAGGCCATCATCAACAAGAGGTTGTAGGCGTTTAGGTATTTTCACAGATTGCCTGCTAAGTAGGGTTGGTTATTAATCATTATTTATGAAAGTGCTCTGTATTTGTTTGTTTAATTGGCTCAAGCAGTATATCAGCTTTGAGAATTAAGGGCAGTAACACTACTGCCAGAGAGTAAGTAATCGTATTATTTTATTAGCTTATATATTGATTGCAAAGCAATCAACCAGAACTTTTTTGAATCATCAGTTTTTATTAAAAATAATTTATTACTTCCTCATTATTTGCACATTGTTTGCGTTTTTAAAGCGTAAGCTTAGTTTAATTCTTAAATACGAGGTTATTACTATGAAGCATCTTTCAACTCTTGCCACTGTGGCAATATTATCTATTGCTTTTTCAGCTAATGTAGCTGCTCGAGGCGGTGACAATCCTCCTGAAAAACCTGACTTTTCAACTATTGATACTGATGGTGATGGCGTAATTAGCTTTGAAGAGTTTAGTGCTAAAAAACCACCGCACGGTGATGCACAAACAATTTTTGATTCTATAGATGCCGATGGTAATGGCGAAATTAGTGAACAAGAGCTTAGCGATCATAAACCACCTCGTCGTGAACGTTGAAAGGATACTAAAATGATTAATAATATTGGCAGCAGCTCTGCGAGTTTTGTGCCGCAACAAAGTAGTCAAGCTGCAAAATTAACAACAGAGCAAAGCGATTTTGTTAAAGAAACGCTTGCACAGTTTGATGCAGAAAACTTAACTAGCGACGATGCGCAAAGTATTCAAGCGGCATTTAAAGAACAAGGTATTGAACCAACAAAAGAGCTTGCTGATTTAATGGGCGAACTCGAGTTTGATGCTAAAAGCATTGGTGATGCAGGAAGAGCAGAGGGTCAAAGACCGCCGCCACCGTCACAAAACTCATTAGAATCAGTCGATACAGACGAGGTAGTGAGCTACTTAGATGAGCTCTTAACTGAGTATTCAAACCAGTTGTCTGATGAAGATAAAGAATCAATCCTTGCATCAGTGCAAGAGAAATTTGGCTTAAGTGAAGGCGATTCACTGCTAAATGTAACTGCTTAGGTATTATTACTTAGAGTAAAGCTGACTGTTACTCGAAAGTCTTAAGTCCAAAGCCCAACGGTTAATTCTGTTGGGCTTTTTTTATTGGCTTAATTTAACCGTGTTTCTATTTTACTGGTGCCATCTTCTTCGGTAAATTTAAATACAAAATCTTTTTTACCGTCTTGGTTTATATCTACTAGAAGAATATCTTTATTATTTTTAGGCAGCGTTAGCTTTAATTTTTTGCGTTTATCATTTAGCAGTGAGTCTTGCTCTCCATAATAAATATACAGCGTTTTTTTACTGTATTTGTATACCGCATCAATATAGCTATCGCCGTTAATATCACCTAAATAGAGAGCCGGTTCTGATTCATCGCCATTCATCCCCACTTCCATTTCTAAATCAAGTTCAATACTCGATTTATTGGCAAATGAGCCGTCGGGTTGCTGCTTATAAAGATTCATTTCTACATCGATATCAGTACTACCACCGCCTAATGCCATAGAGGCGATTGTACCTAAGCCAATATCTAAGTCCATTTTTTGTAAATCAATTAAGCCATCATTATTAAAATCAGTTTTGAGCAATAACTCACTAGGGCCCTGTGTTTCAAATAAGGTAATGGGCGTATTAGTAAAACCTTTAGCACTCCCTAGGTACAAAGTATGTGCTATTTTTATATCTAGCGAGTCCATACCTTGTGTAGGCTTAAACTGCCTGGTTGTAAAATCTAGAAATCCGTCGTTATTAATATCAATAATTTGCTTTATTTTGCGAGTCTCGCCATTGCTTAGCTCGCCTAGCTCAATGTTAAAATCAATTGAGGTGAGCTTTTGCTCAAAGCCCTCTGAATTAGCAAGTAGTACATCTGCTCCAAAGTCATTTGAAAAAACCAGGTCGTTTAATCCGTCGTGGTTAAAATCGATAACCACAGGTTTATTGTTAATATTAACTTCTAGAGAAAGCCCTTTTCCTGAAAAGCGGCCTTCATACTTAGGCGTTTGTTTAAATTTGTTAGGCTTAAAGCTGCCATCTTTATTTTGAATGTATAAAGTACTGCTTGCTAATCCAGGGATAAAAATATCGCTTAGACCGTCGTTGTTAGCATCGAAAACAAAGTCTACTTTTTCAAATTTATCTATTTTTAATTGATTAAGAACCGACTCATAATTAAACAACAATGTTGGTTTACCTGCTTGGGCTTTATATACGCCATCACTTGTTAGTACGAGTGCTTGTTTATCGGTGATGTTAGCAAGTGTTGCCACATCAAACCCGATGGCGTTTTTTGGTAAAGCAAGTTCACTACTAAGTGATGTAAGTAAATTGATGGCTTCTAATTGTTTTGATTCTTTATTATATGCAAATAAAATCTCTGAATCGGTTGATACTAATTCATCCGTTGTTTTTATTGCCATTGTTTGAGCTATAACGCTTATGGGGGTAAGTAAAGTGATGAGTGAATAGCAAAGTGGTTTTATCATGCAAATTCCTTTTTTATATTTAGTTGTATCGTTAAAATTTTTATTATTTAAGCAGCGTCAGCGCATGATTTTACGTACTATCCAGCGCTGGGGCTTTTTCGTTTAAACGTAATATACATATGTAAGTTGGATTATATTTAGCCTACGCTAATTACTATGTACTGGGTGTAAGCAATTGTAAGATTATGTTTTAGGAAGGGCTGTTGATCTTTAAGGATTGCAATTTGTTTAATCCAAGGACGATTTAATCGCGGCGCGAGGTTTGTAATCTAGTAACAAAGAGTCAATCTCCTTAGGCAGAACCCTTTGGGCAGCGCATGTTTAGTATTAATACTACGTTATCAACTATGTATGATTAATAACCACACTACATAGGCTCTGCCTTGCTTAAATACCAAACAGTCTGCTGCAAATTCAACCTCAAAAAATAAACAGGCCCTAATAAGAAAGGTTGCGCATAACTCATATGGTAGCTAAGCGCTTTTAGAAGTGTTTGGTTATTAACTACATTGCTTATTTTGCTCATTTAAATAAGCATCTACAAAACCTATTTCCATCGGTTTTGAAAAGTAATAACCTTGTAGGTGAGATACACCAATATTAGTAAGCGTGTTTGCTTGCTCAATAGTTTCAACGCCTTCTGCAACAACAGTAAAATCTAAAGTAGAGGCCATTTGTACAATTGCATGAATAATACTTAACCCTCTTTTATCCATATTTTGAATAAAGCTTCTGTCTATTTTTACTATATCTACACCAATATCAAGCATGCTTGATAGTGATGAGTAGCCTGTACCAAAATCATCAATTGAAATACAAAAGCCTTGTTTTTGTAGTGCTTTAACGGCTGTCAAAAATGTGAGTTTATCCTCGGCAAATACTGACTCAGTAATTTCTATGTGTAGGTTTTTAGGTTCTACCTGGTGGCGATTTACTATTTTTAATACCTTAGATACAAAATCAGGATCTTGTAGCTGAATAACCGATACGTTTACGCTTATAGCAATTTGTGGTTGTAAGTGACTTAATTTTGTTGCTTGTATACATGCCTGTTCTATTACCCAAATACCTAACTCGGTTATTAAACCGTATTGCTCGGCAATAGCTATAAATTCATCAGGAAAAATATTTTCACCATCTAGTTGCCAGCGTAATAATGATTCAAAAGAGGTTACTTTTGATGTTTTGCTATCAACAATTGGTTGAAATACTAGCCTTAAACTATTTTCTTCTATGGCACAGGCTAAGCGTTGACTCAAAAGGTACTCTCTTTCTTGTTTTAATTTGAGCGAATCGCTATAAATATTGATATTACCTTTAGCTATGCGTTTTTGGTGATACATTGCAGTATCAGCAGAGCGAATTAAAGTATTAAAATCACTCCCGTGCTCAGGATACATGGCAATACCAATAGTTGCAGATACCCATTTTTGATATTTATATGTTTCATGCTCGGCACCAATGCTTTGAAGTACTTTATCTGCAAACTCGATAAGCTCAGCTTGTTTTTGATACGTTGCTAAAATTAAAAACTCATCCCCGCCCCATCGGCATTTAAATAGCTGTTGATTGCATACATTACTAATTCTTCGTGCTATTTCTTTTAATACTTTATCGCCTACTTTATGACCCAACGAATCATTTATTTGTTTAAACCCATCTAAATCTACGAATAATAAAGCAAAGGGTTCTTGAGGGTTGTCTGCTAGTTGTCTGTTTGCATTTTTTAAAAATGCGGTTCGGTTTAATAGATTTGTAAGTGGATCGGTATTCGATAAACGGTAGATTTCTTCTGTGCGTTGCTCAACCTTGTTTTCCATTTCATTAAGCAGCTCTCTGTTTTGGTTTTTGAGCTTGATTGCGCTGTGTGTAAATGTGGCTGATTTGTACGATGAAGCCACCATAATAGCAGTAAATGCTAGGCCTAAAATACCGAGGACAGAGTTGTAGTTTTCGTTAGAAAAGGTTAATAAAAAAGAGTAGGGCGCCAGTAAAATAATGCTATAGAGTACAGCGGTTACTCGACTTCCTGAAAGCAGATTTGCAGAGCCTCCTGCAAAGGCAGATAAAATAGCAATAGTAGTTGTAGTTTCTATTGCTGATGAGGTGCTATGAAACCAAAGTGCATACCCACACCACGATAGCGCAGTTAAAATACACCCGGTTGAAAATCTTTTTGAATATGTGTCAGCATTAAATAGCGGGCTATCCTTTTTGGTTTTATAAAACCATATTACATCAATAGCGCGAGCTGCTAATAAGACAACCATAATGCTTAGCCAAATACTTTTTTCGTAGGATATTTTCTGGTTATTTAAATCAAAAGCAAACACTAATATAAAACTGACTACAGTCGAAATGGCAATGCCAGAGATGGCATTAGAGTATAAAATTTTAACGGTTTCTCTGCGTTCTTCACTATTTAGATTTTTATATGGCACTAAGTAAAACCTTATACAAAAGTCACTCCAACTAGCGATGGAGAAACGTTCAAGAAATACAGCAAATATTTCAGATGAACAAAAGCGTATTAAACATCGATTAGTTAGGCTCTAATCCTGAGTATAAGAATAAATATAGTTTATGAAAGCAAAAAAAAAAGCTAGCACAGTAAAAAGGCTCATAATAAATAATCATTATGAGCCTTAAAATTATTAAGCAGGTTAAAGTGTTAACGACTTTACTTGCTGTTTAGTAGATTTAACCTTCGAAATCA
Organism: Pseudoalteromonas sp. SR44-2; assembly: GCF_014163745.1. Taxonomy (NCBI): domain Bacteria; kingdom Pseudomonadati; phylum Pseudomonadota; class Gammaproteobacteria; order Alteromonadales; family Pseudoalteromonadaceae; genus Pseudoalteromonas; species Pseudoalteromonas sp. SR44-2. The sequence goes on from NZ_JACJDW010000007.1 coordinate 94,046, forward strand.
CTATCGTTATGGCGCTCTGCCATTTGATCTTCTTCAGGGCCCCATGTGCGATTTACGCGACGACCGCGCTTTACAGCAGGGCGATCAGCAACTTGTTTTGCCCAACGAACAACATGAGTGTATGAGGCGACATCTAAAAATTCAGCTGCATCATATAAGTCGCCTAAAACAAGCGAGCCATACCAAGGCCAAATTGCAATATCGGCAATTGAGTATTCATCACCCGCCATGTATTCATTTTCGCTTAAATGACGATTTAACACGTCAAGTTGGCGTTTAATTTCCATAGTAAAACGATCAATAGGGTATTGCATTTTACTTGGTGCGTAACTATAAAAGTGACCAAACCCACCACCTAAGTATGGCGCTGATCCCATTTGCCAAAATAGCCAGTTACGACACTGCGTTTTAGCTTTTAAATCTTTAGGGATGAGTACATCAAATTTTTCAGCCAAATACTGTAAAATAGAACCTGATTCAAAGATGCGAGTAGGTGGAGTGGTTGAATGATCCATTAGCGCTGGGATTTTTGAGTTTGGATTAATATCAACAAAGTCAGATCCAAACTGATCGCCATCACCTATGTTTATTAAATATGCGTCATAGTCTGCATCGGTGCAACCAAGCTGTAAAAGCTCTTCAAACATGATTGTAGCTTTTTGGCCATTTGGCGTAGCAAGAGAATAAAGCTGAAATGCGTGCTCACCAATAGGTAGGGTTTTGTCATGAGTCGCGCCTGCAATTGGGCGGTTAATGCTGGCAAATTTACCGCCACTTTCACTTTCCCACGTCCATACTTTTGGTGGCGTGTATTCGTTTTGATCACTCATAAATAACCTCAATGTTAAATGGAAATGTTTAATACTTACTCATAAATGTGGCCATAAAAAATTAATTAAAGGCCCTAAATATTTAATTTACCGACCTTTTAATTTATCGGCTTTTGCTAATCTATAACCTAAAAACAATCCGCTTAGCGCTCCAAATAAATGGCTTTCAAACGATACATGATAGCGCTGAGGTAAAACACCCCATATAAAACCGCTATAAAGTATAGCCACTACAACTGCAATTATAATTGATTTTAATGAGCGTCTTACTAAGCCGTAGCATAGAATAAAGCCCCATAAACCATATATAACACCGCTTAAACCAACATGTATGTTACTGCGCCCAAATGCCCAAACTAAAAGTCCACCGATTAGAGCGGTAAAAATAAATACGTTATAAAAACGTTTTACGCTGTACTGGCAAATTAGCCAACTTAATACTACAAATGGGATCATATTACTGGCAAAGTGCCACCAGCTACCATGTAAAAAAGGTGCGCATAGTATGCCAATTAATCCTTGGATACTGCGTGGATATATGCCTAAACCATTAAGATTTATGCCAGGTAGACTATTGATCACCTGTAGTACGAAGCAAATAACAACAATACTAAATATTGCGAAACGGGTACTTGTTAGTAATGACAGTGTGGTTGGCTTGGTTGCCATATAATCGCCCTAATTGACTTTAAGAGTTGCCAGTATAGGAATTGTATTTGCTAATGAAAAGCAATTAAAAAAGCACAGCATTAAATGCTGTGCTTAATTTTAATTATTACTCACTATTAACCTAATTTAGTTAATAGTTTTTTTGCAGCTAGTTCAGAGCTTGCTGGGTTTTGGCCGGTAATTACTAAACCGTCTTCTAGTGCTAATACACCCCAGTCGTCAGTTTTTTGATAATCGCCACCTTTTTTAATTAGCTCGTCTTCAACTAAAAATGGCACGATATCGGTAAGTTGCACTGCAGCTTCTTCAGAGTTAGTAAAACCAGTTACTTTTTTACCCGCTACTAGTGCATTGCCATCGGCATCTTTAACATTTAAAAATGCAGCACTTGCATGACATACCGCAGCAACAGGTTTTTGCTCTTTTACAAAGCTTTCGATAAGAGAGATTGAATCTGTGTTATCAACTAAGTCCCATAATGGACCGTGACCGCCTGGGTAAAATACAGCGTCAAAATCGCTAGATTTTACTTCACTCAACACTTTAGTGTTTGCCATTAATGTTTGCGCCGCGCTGTCTGCGTCGTAACGTTTAGTTGCATCTGTTTGAAAATCAGAAAGTGTACTTGTCGGATCAATGGGTGGTTGGCCGCCAGCTGGAGACGCTAATGTTACTTCAACGCCTGCATCAACGAAGGCGTAATAAGGGGCTGCAAATTCTTCTACCCAAAAACCTGTTTTTTCGCCAGTGTTACCAAGTTCTGCGTGAGATGTAAGAACCATAAGTATTTTTTTAGACATTGAATATATTCCTTCTGATGATTTGAATTAGTTTATCTTGCTTACCAATTACTATATGCACTAACACTGCTTTAAACAACGATGATAAATTTAACTTTATTGGTTTAATTATTGATACAATAAAGCGGTTGAATTTAAAACACACTACGGAGCATTTATGAAAGTGTCGTTTGAGCAGTTAAAGAGCATGGTTGTATTTGCACAAATTGTAGAGCAGGGCAGCTTAACCGCTGCTGCTAAACAGCTAGGGCTTACGCGAGCAGTTGCAAGTTATCATTTAAAAAAATTAGAAACGCAGCTTGAAGTTACTTTACTAAATCGCTCAACCCGTACCATGGCGCTCACTGAAGCGGGCATTGCTTATTATGAGCGTTGTAGAATAATTACCGAACAAGCTAATGCGGCTAATCAGCAAATAGAAAATATAAAGAGCGAGCCACAAGGTTTACTTAAAATTAGTTGCCCAGTAAATGTGGGAATGCAGTTAATTGTGCCTGCTATAAATACGTTTAAGCGCCAATATCCTAAAATTCAAATAGACATACAGCTTACTGACGATGTGGTTGATATTATTAAAAATGGGTTTGATTTTGCAATTAGGGGCGTGGCACTGAGTGACTCCAACTTGCAGGCAACCAAGCTGACTACAATGAGCACTTGTATTTGTGGCGCGCCTGAATACTTTGCACATTTTGGTAAACCTAAAACGCCTTTAGAGTTAGCAGAGCACCAATGGGTCGTTTATCAATTGGGCAGTAAAACATTAACACTTCAAAAAGATGGCAAAAAACACGATATTACAATGCAAGGCGCCTTAAGCACCAATAATGCCGCTGCTCGTACTGCTTTTGTTGAAGCAGGGCATGGCATTGGGCGTATTCCGCTTTACGATGCGTGGCCAAAAGTGCAAGCTGGACTGCTTGAAATAATATTAGATGATTATAAAAGCAAAGATATTGAGCTTTACGGGGTATTTCCGCCAGGGGCTGCAGGCTCTAAAAAGCTACGATTGTTTATTGATTACTTAAAAGCATACTTTGTAAAACAGCATACCGCTTTAGGTATGCTGAAAAGTACTTAATGAGTAGTTTTTACAGCATTTATAAAGTTCGGCTAAATAATGCCACCGCTTGTTGATACATATTTATCGCAAGGGCTGCATCGTATCGCTCACCTTCATCACGCATAAAGGCATGCTGTGCGTTAACTTCCTGCCACTGGTAATTGATGCCCGTGCTTACACATTGTTGGTATATTTTAGCGCGGCCTTCCTGTGGCACATGCGGGTCTTGTTTACCCCATATAAAGTGAATTTCGCCTTGTATATCAGCCATACGCTCGAATGAGTTATTTCCAGGTTGCGCAGGTAACGTATTGCTGTGAATATCAGTTGCGTATAAACAAAAAGCCGCATTAATTTCAGGGTTTAGTGCCGCTCTGTAAGCTAAGTGACCGCCAATACATACGCCCATTGCGCCGACGGTGCCTGTGCAATAGCTTTGTAATCTAATGAAGTCGATCATAGTTTGTGTGTCACTGTCGTGGTGCTCAAGTGGCTTTGCCCATTTGTCGGCATTGCCTTTGTCTTTACCTGTATCATCATAAGCAAGCACAGTGCCTATAGGGTTTAACTCATGAAACACTTCAGGCACTAACACTGCAAAGCCATGGCTTGCTAAAATAGCTGCGCTGCGTGCGATGGGGGCAGTTTGCTGAAATATTTCAGAATAAAAAATGATAGCAGGAAACTGTCCTTGCGCTTGAGGGCGATATACAGTTGTTCGCATTAAACCTGTCGGTGTTGGCAAGTCAGCATTATGTTGTTGGATTATCATAAAAAGCGCTCAGTAAAATAAAATTATATATGCTGATATGGTAACTGAGCGCGATAAAATAAACGACTTTTGTAGTCTGTTTTTAAATACTTGCAGGCATTTTATTACAACTGGCGTAGTAACTTACCGTAGCCGGCCAATCTGAAAAAATACCCATTACCCCCACGTCCTTTGCGAGTACGTCGACTACTGTCATCATGTCGCCATCGTTATCTATAACATCAGCAATTGATTGATAGTAATAACCTCCACCTTCATTAAGCGGGCCCGAGCGCTCAAGGCTCCATGCAATAAGCTTTAAACCTGCTGCTTTTGCGTCAATAGCGTATTGCGATGGCACAATATTGCTTTCGTTATCTATTGTTAGCATCATCCAAATTGGAGGAGCTAAAATTTTCACCCCATCAGCAACAAGTTCATCCATACCCGGTTGCCATGTTTGTGGGTTACTTGGATCAAATCCGGCTTCACTGTCACGTCCATCTAGGTATACGCTTTTATCTGCAAAGTCAGGGTTATTGTTAATCCAGTATTTTACGTCTTCAAGGTTAAATGATTGCGGATAAACTTTTGAGGCTGGCACACCCATTTGCGTGTACTCGTCTAGCATTTTTTGCGCATATTGTTCTTGTGTCATTCCATCAAATGGCATACTTACTTGTGGCGATTTTAGCTCTGGTGTCATTTTTACACCTAGCTCATTAAACAGTGCAATGCTTTGTTTATGGGTCATCAATGTGCCGTTGGTGGCATATAAATCAGTGCGCCAACTTGGTGTGCCATCCATGTAATCGGCAACGGTCGTTGCATTAGTGTTTGCACCATCCATTTTACCTTCAAGGGTTAAAAACTCCGCTAAGCTTATATCGCTGGTACAACATTTTGCAGAAGCGGCAATACCATTAGCAGGGTCGGCTGGTGTAAATGGCACACTGCATTTAGCTGCAAGTTCAGGAATGGCTAAAATATTAGTTGTGGTATGTAAATCGCATTGAGAGTGGCGACAAACAAGCTCTTTGTCGTTTGTAAATGTAACATCGCATTCAACAATGCCAGCGCCCATTCTCGCTGCCGCAATGTAGGCTTCTTTAGTGTGTTCTGGGTATTGCATTGATGCACCGCGATGACCAATAGAAAAATCGGTGCGGTAAAAAGGACCTTCGCTGCATGACTCTAATTTTGTTTTTAGTGTGCTTTGCGCCATATCGTTAATTAAATAGTCAGGGCGAGTCCCTAGCTGAATATTTACTCCTTCAGCAACCTCTACAACAATGGGCGTAGGTACTTCAACAATTTCCACTTCGGTGTTGGTAACAACCACTTCTTTTTCTACTATTTCTACATCGTCATCGCAGCCAGCAAGTGTGGCTAACAATATACAGCTTGTAAGTAAGGTAATACGTTTCATTGTTTATCCTTAAAAAGTAAAATTTGTACTACCTTAATGATTATTAATGACGATTTTGCTACAAGCTTATTAATTTACTTTTTTATTAAGCATTTGATTGACCAATAATGCACCTAACATTATAGCAGCCCCAATACTTAACCGAACTATATCGGCATCTCGGTTCCAGATCAGCACGTTAATTATAATCCCAGCTGGGATAAGCAAGTTATTCATAACTGCCAAAGCACCTACGTTGACAAGGGTTGCGCCTTTATTCCACATAAAGTAACCAAGTCCTGATGCAACCAACCCTAAATAAATTAGTATGCCCCACTGTGTGATAGTGGTTGGTAATTTGTTTGAGTTACCAAATAATGCATAGCAAATTGTGGCAATAATAAGTGCGCCTATAAAAAACCATCCAAATACGGCTTTGTCATCAAGCTGATTGTTATTCATTAAGCGTTTGTAGGTAACTTGGCCTACAGCAAAACTTATATTCGCCCCTTGAACGATTAATAAGCCGATTATGAAGTCGCTATTTAGGTTTTCGTAACGAATAGTAATTGCACCGATTACAGCAATAAGTGCGACTAAAAAAAAGCGTGGGTTAAAGCATCTGTTCAATCCATCATTTAGCAGGGTAATGTACAAAGGAGTCATTACAGTAAATAGCAGAACTTCGGGAACGGTTAAAAATAAAAATGAGTGGTAGTAAAAGCTATACATAACACCAAGTTGTATAGCGCCAATCAGCATAAGCTTTAAGGCTAAAGGTTTAGGCGTTTGTTTGAGCTTTAAAAAAGGTAAAAAAATCAGTGTTGCCAGTGCTATGCGTATTAATACGCTAAACCAAGCGTCAACTTGGCCTGCTAAATACACACCAATTAAACTAAACGAAAACGCCCAAAGCAAAGTGACTGCAAATAAGTACTGCATAACCATCATCTTTTAATAAATATTGAGCTAAGTTTATCTGTTATATGTGAGGGTATAAACAATAAAAGCCCGCAAGCGGGCTTTTATAAAAGTGAGCTCAATAAATTAAGTTATTTACTCAACTAAACCACGGCGCTTAAGTAATGCGTCGGTAGTTGGTTTTTGACCTCTAAACTCAATGTAACTTTGCATTAAGTCGCGGCTGTTACCTTTAGATAGGATTTCTTTACGGAACTTATCACCATTTTTACGTGTTAAGCCGCCGTTGTTTTCCATGTGTGCAAAGGCATCGGCTGCAAATACTTCAGTCCAAAGGTATGCGTAGTAACCCGCAGAGTAACCACCGGCAAATGTATGGCTAAAGTAGTTTGATTTATAACGCGGTGGTACAGGGTAGTAATCAATACCGTGTGCTTTTAGCGCATCGCTTTCAAACTTTTGAACATCAGTAATTTTTTTATCTGAGCCAAACGAGTGCCATTCCATATCAAGTAAAGCAGCTGCTAAATATTCAGTGGTACCAAAACCTTGGTTGAATTTTTGCGATGCAAGTACTTTATCAAGTAAAGCTTGTGGAATTGGCTCACCTGTTTTGTAGTGTTTGGCGTAGTTAGCAAGTACCGTAGGTTCAATCATCCAATCTTCATTCGCTTGCGACGGAAACTCAACAAAGTCACGCGCTGTAGCAGTACCCGCTAAGCTTGGGTATTTAACGTCAGAGAATAAACCGTGCGCCGCATGACCAAACTCATGGAACATAGTTGACACTTCGTCGAAGGTCATTAACGTTGGCTCGCCTGCAGCAGGTTTTGGAATGTTCTGCGCATTGTAAATAACTGGTTTAGTGCCTTTTAAGCCGCTTTGACTTACGTAAGCGCTCATCCATGCACCGCCACGCTTACCTTCACGTGCGTATGGGTCTAGGTAAAATAAACCGATGGCGCTGCCGTCAGCGTTGAATACTTCGTAGGCTGTAACATCTTCATGATAAACCGGTAAATCTTTACGCTCTTTAAATGTAATACCGTATAGCTTGTTCATTGCAAAGAATAAACCATCGTGAATTACAGAATCCATTTCAAAGTAAGGCTTAACAAGGGCAGGATCTAAGTCGTACTTTTCAGCACGTACTTTTTCTGCGTAAAAAGCCCAATCCCATGGTTTAAGCTCAAAGCTTTCACCTGAATCGTTAATTACTTTTTGAATAGCAGCTGCTTCAATTTTAGCTTTTTCAACTGCTTTTGGTGCTAAGTCGTCCAAAATGCCGTACACGTTGTCAGTTGTTTGTGCCATACGCGAAGTCATTACATACGATGCCCAATCTTTAAACCCTAGTAGCTCTGCTTTTTGAGCGCGTAGGTTTGTTTCTTCAATAATAATTGGGCCGTTAGTTTTTGCTGCACGGTTAGCAGAGGCTTTAAAAATTTGCTCACGTAGGTCGCGGTTTTCAAGGCTTGATAAAATTGGCTGTTGAGTCGTATTTACTAGCGTGATCATGTAGCCGTCTTTACCTGCTTTTTTAGCAGCGGACGCAAGACCTGCAATTTCACCTTCAGAAAGGCCAGCAAGTTTAGATTTATCGGTAACTACAATGACATCTTCTTTAAACGATTTTAAAATGTTTTGAGAAAACGCAGTAGAAAGCTCTGCAAGTTGTGAGTTGATTTCACGCATTTTTGCTTTTTCAGCGTCATTTAATTTAGCGCCTGCTTTTACAAATTGCTTATAGTAAAAATCCACAAGGCGTTGATCTTCAGCATTAAGCGAGTCTTTGTTGTCGTAAATAGTTTGTACGCGCTTGAATAATGCACCATTTAAGTAAATGTCGTCAGAGTGAGCAGATAATACCGGCGCCATTTTTTTACTTATACGCTGGTATTCGTCATCAGAAATCAAACCTGAAAGGTTATAAAAAGCAGCTGATACACGATTTAGTAGCTCGCCAGACATTTCCATTTCAACTAATGTATTTTTAAAAGTTGCAGGAGCTGGGTTGTTAGCAATAGCTTGTATTTGCGCAGTATGCTGAGCAATACCAGCATCAAAGCCGGCTTCGTAGTCTTTTGTACCAAACTTATCAAACTCAGGTGCCATGTATTGTAATGGACTTGGTTTGAATAAAACATTGTTTGCGTTCATGTCTTGCACTTCTGCTGCGCTCTCTTTTGCCATGTCTTGAGGTTCGTTAGAAGAACAAGCCGATAGGATTAGGGCACTAGCAATAGTAGTGGCGATCAGGGTTTTACGCATAATAACTCCATAAAAAGATTAGCCGAAATAGGCTTTGCGAGTCGAAAAACCTAGTTAACTTATCAAATTTGTGGGTTTATACAATAAAGTTTATCGGTATTAAGGGGGATTTGAACGCAAATTAGCTAATAATTAGTATTAAGGTGGGTAAAAGTAGCTCTAAAATTAAACGTTAAAGCTACTTAATTATACGATTGTGTGCTTGAGAGGGGGTTAGTTATAACCTAAAACAAATTTTTTCTCTGAGCCAAAGCTATTAGATTGCTGCCCAAACTCTTTATTAATAGTTGCTAGAGTTTGCTCTTGTTCGGCCAGCAAGCACAAAACTTTATTTCGGTAATCTAGGCTGCTTTCAAACAATTTTAAATCTACCTGCGGCTGCAAAGTAGCGAGTCTTTGATTTAGAGTAAGTTGTGTCATATCTGATCTCCAGTGCTTGTACACTATTTATATAGCACTCGGTGCAATAAAGAGTTAATAAATTGTTTATAAAATTCATATTGAACTTATTAACTTGGCGTTTTAGTTATATTATGACGTGCTAAGCTTAGCGAAAACTGAACCACACTTATTTTTAGTGAACAAATAACAATCAAAAAAGATATTGGGAACACTTATGACCCTCGAACAAATTAATCAATACTTAGCCTTTGTAATATTCACTTATAACGATGTGAATATTACAGTAGCAAAAGTAATTCAAGTGCCACTTATATTGTTTGCTATGTGGTTTGTAGTCACACGTATTGGCAAGCTTATTAAAAAAACATTACTCGCTAAAAAAATAAGCCAAGATGCAGTGCATTTGTTTACTCGAATTTACTTTATTTTAAGTATCGCAATTTTAATTTTTACATCGCTTGAAGTGCTCAGCATCCCGCTTACGGCATTTGCTTTCGTATCCGGTGCAATAGCCATTGGTGTAGGTTTTGGTGCGCAAAATATTATTAATAACTTTATCAGCGGTTGGATATTGATGTGGGAGCGCCCAATTCGCATTGGTGACTTTTTAGAGGTAGGTAACGCAAAGGGCGTAGTTGAAACTATTAATACGCGTTCTACACGTATTCGCCGAAATGACGGCGTACATATGCTTATACCTAATTCTCAATTGCTCGAAAATACAGTAACAAACTGGACGCTGATAGATGGCAATGCACGCTCATCGGTCAGTGTCGGCGTTGCTTATGGTTCAGACGTTATACTGGTTAAAAAGCTTATCCAGCAAGTGCTTGATGATCATGATGCAATATTGGTTAATCCAAAGTCATCAGTGTTATTTGATGACTTTGCAGATAGCTCGCTTGTATTTAATGCTATTTTTTGGGTATGCGCCGAGTCTGAAACCATGCTTAGAAAAGTGCGCAGTGATATTCGTTTTAGTATTTATGCTGTATTTGAAGAGCATGATGTCGTGATTGCGTTTCCACAGCGCGATATTCATATAGATGGTGAAATTGCTTTTAAAAGGTCGTAGTTTTAATAAAAAAGTCGCTTGCGGGTGACTTTTTTATGAGTAATCACAACGTTTCTATTTTGGGTTAATATGGAAGGTAATCCATTTTTCTTACTTTACTTCGCGATCTTCAATAAAGGACATATGTCCTCGTTATTAGGTTTTTGCATCTAAATATTGATAAAAACACGTAATCTTGTAGTTAAATGTTGCAAAAAAGTTTCCATTTATGTTCATATTTATGCAGTAAAATTATTACACAATGGTATAATCTTAATCGTTCGTTCAGCCTTGTTACTCCGTTTTGTACTCTCGGTGATGAGGTCCGCGCGCCATATAGCAAGTCGCGAAAAATTGTACGAGCCCGCAATGAATACATTGCGCAACACAAAAAACCGTTGAACAAGAGTGCATACTAAAGGTTAATACCCGACATGAAATCATTAAAGAAATCTGCAATAGCGACAATTATTAACGCTGCACTACTATCTGCTGCTGGCACATCTATTTCAGCATTCGCCGCTGAAGAAGAAACGGCTAAAAAAAGCAATCAACTAGAAGTTATTCAAGTTACCGCCCGTAAACGCGTAGAAAATGCACAAGAAGTACCTGTAGCTGTATCTGCATTACAAGGTGATAACCTTGATGCATATAGCTCTGCAGGTATGGATATTCGCTTTTTAAATGCGAAAATTCCAAGTTTATCTATTGAGTCTTCATTTGGTCGTTCATTCCCACGCTTTTACGTTCGTGGTTTAGGTAATACCGATTTCGATTTGAATGCATCACAGCCAGTATCACTTGTTGTTGATGAAGTAGTTCAAGAAAATGCAATTTTAAAAGGTTTCCCAGTATTTGATGTTGAACGCGTAGAAGTATTACGTGGTCCTCAAGGAACGCTATTTGGCCGTAACACGCCAGCTGGCCTTGTTAAGTTTGATACTGTTAAACCAAGCCAAGAATTTGATGGTTATGGCTCTGTTTCATACGGTAGCCGTGGTGCTGTAGATACAAGTGGTGCTGTAGGTGGTGCTTTAACTGACCGTTTATCTGCTCGTGTTTCATTATTATGGCAAGACAAAGACGATTACATTGATAACCAAGCTCCAGGCTTTGAAGCTAAAGATGAGCAAGGTGGTTACACTGAAAAAGCGGCACGCGTTCAGTTTTTATATGAAGGCGATGATTTTACTGCTTTATTAAACTATCACACACGTGACTTAGATGGCTCACCAATTGCATTTCGTGCAAATGTAATTAAAGCGGGTACTAATGAGCTAGTAGATAACTACGAAAATGATGTTGTTTATCAAGATGCGGCATCTCGCTCTACTCAACAAGTAGAATCGGAAGGTGCAAGCTTAAAGCTTGAGTGGGAACTTGAAAACCACACAATAACTTCTATTTCTGCATGGGAAAGTGCTGAAATATACTCGCGTGCTGATATTGACGGCGGTTACGGCGCAGCATTTATTGATGACGGTAACTTTCAAGGTCCTGGTATAATCCCATTTGCTTCAGAAAGTGCTGATGGTATTCCAGATCACGACCAGTTAACGCAAGAGCTACGTTTATCTAGTAACTTTGATGGTGATTTAAATTATCAAGTGGGTGTTTTTTACTTTGATGAAGAGCTTACAATTGAAAACTACAGCTACAATACATTTTCGTCACCTGCTGGTGAGTTAGATGGTTTTGTGCGTCAACAACAAGACACAACTGCTTGGGCTGTATTTGGCTCAGTAGATTATACTTTTTCAGATGATTTAAAAGTAACAGCGGGACTTCGTTACTCTGATGATGATAAAGATTTTGTAGCAAACCGTACTCTTAGCCCAATTGGCGGCGGCGCATTACTTGTAGAGCGTGATGTTAGTGACGACCATGTTAGCTGGGATTTATCTGCAAATTATAAAGTAAACGACGATGTTAACTGGTACGGCCGTGTAGCAAACAGTTTCCGCGCACCTAGTCTACAAGGTCGTATTTTGTTTGGTGATGATGTAACAACAGCTGAATCAGAAACGGTAACATCGTACGAAACGGGTATTAAATCAGACGTGTTAGATGGCCAAGGTCGTGTTAACGCGACTGTGTTTTATTACACAATGGACGACCAGCAACTTACCGCTGTAGGCGGTGGTGCTAACTTTAACCGTTTAGTTAATGCTGATAAAACGACTGGCTATGGTTTTGAGTTAGATACGCAGTGGGTATTAAGCGATGAATTTAATGCGACGTTTAACTTAAGCTACAATAAAACTGAAATCAAAGATAGTAATCTAAGTATTGCAGCTCCTGACCGTTCAACGTTAAATATTACAGACCCAGTAGTAGACGGTAAAGTATTCCTTGATGGTAATAGCTTACCGCATGCTCCTGAGTGGATCTCTAACTTTACGCTTCGCTACACTAAAGAACTTGCCGATGGTAACTTCTTCGCAAGCGGTGATATTTCTTATCGTAGTAAAATCAATATGTTCCTTTACGAATCAGTAGAGTTTGAAGGTAAAGAGCTTATTGAAACAGGTCTTCGTACAGGTTACACATGGTCTGAAGGCGATTACGAATACGAAGTTGCTGCTTTTGTCCGTAACTTATTTGACGAGCAACAAGTTATTGGCGCTGTAGACTTTAATAACAATACAGGTATTGTTAACGAAGAGCGTTATGTTGGTGCTGAATTTAAAGTTAACTTTTTCTAAAGATAACCTTAAATTATATTAATTTTTAAAAGCCTGCCTTGTGCAGGCTTTTATGTTTTTATAAAGCTGGTAAAGTAGCGTTAATTAATTTAAAGAGATAAAAAGATGGCTGGATTTTGGAATTACCGTGTAATTTTTTGTGAAGCAACTAAAGACGAAGCAGCGCAATATCAAATACATGAAGTAGAATATAACCTAAATGGTAAAGTAACTAACTGGTCAGAAACTGGCGCAGCCCCTTTTGGAACAACCTTAGATGAGTTGAAAGATGACTCTGAGCGTTTAAAAACAGCATTTGATAAGCCAGTACTTAAAGTTGTACGTAAAACGCGTGGCTACGAGCTTGTTGATGTTGAAACGGGTGAGGAAGCAACGGGTGAGCCACCAGCAGGCTTAACGCAATAACTGTATTTATATAAAAGGTGCTTAAGGCGCCTTTTTTTATTGTCAAAATTTAGCTCAAGTTAAATAAGGAATGAGGATGACTTTAAAAGCAATATTATTTGATATGGATGGCACATTAGTTGATTCAGAAAGCATGCACTTTGTATGCTGGAGTAAATTACTTAAACCCTACGGTGTTAGTTATTTAGAAAATGATTTTTGTCAGCGTTTTTCGGGACGGCCCACTTTAGAAGCCGCAATCGAAATTAAGCAAGAGCATAACTTATCGGTAAGTGCACAGTTTTTAGCAGATGAAAAATATCGTTTATTTGGTGAATATGTAGTAACGCATTTACCGCCACTGATGCCATTTACAGAGCAAACATTGAAAGCTGTAAAAGCGAGTGGCTTAAAAATGGCGCTAGTAACAGGCAGTGCTAAAAGTGAAGCCATGCCAATACTGAAAGGCTTAGGGTTTTATGAGCTGTTTAATACGGTGGTTACAAAAGATGATGTAACTAATCCTAAACCTGCAGGGGATCCATATTTACTGGCACTTGAGCAGATAAATATACAGGCAGGCAATGCAATTGCTGTTGAGGATACATTTACCGGCGTTACGGCGGCCAACAATGCTTTGTTACGTGTTGTAGCCATTGCCAATAGCCATACTAAAGATCACGACTTTAGCCAAGCTACCTATCAAATGAGCAACTTAGATGATTTTTGGCAATGGGCGCAATCTCAACTATAGTTTAAGCCAACTTTTACATGCTTGGATGCGCCAATGTTTACTATTAAACACCTGCTTTTAATTGTTATTGTACTTTTTACGCAATGCATAAGTGCAGCACAACCGTCTGTTTTACTGGCTAAAGTATATGACGAAACGAAGCATTATGATGTAAGTAAATATTTAGTCAGTGAAAAATATGATGGCGTAAGAGCTATCTGGACCGGCACGGAGTTTGTCACTCGTAAGGGTAATATTATCAATGCGCCAAGTTGGTTTACAGCGCCATTGCCAAATGTATGGCTTGATGGTGAGCTGTGGACTAAACGTGAGCACTTTTCTGCGCTTAGTGGCATAGTCAGAACTAAAAAACCTAATAATCATGATTGGCAAACTATTACTTATAAAGTATTTGATATGCCAGATAAAAATCTGCCTTTTAGCACTCGCTATAAAAACTATAATGAGCTTATTATTAGCCTAAACTCGCCGCACATTAGTGCTGTAGTTCAATATAGCTTTACAAATAATGAGCAACTTACAGAGTATTTTGACAATATAACTAAGCAGGGCGGCGAGGGAGTAATGCTTCATTTGGCCAGCGCTAAGCACAGCAATGGAAGAAGTAATGCATTACTAAAATTAAAACCTTATTTAGATGCAGAAGCGGTTGTAATTGCGCACTTACCAGGCAAAGGTAAATATCAAGGTATGTTAGGGGCATTAAGGGTAAAAACAGCGCAGGGGCAGGTATTTTCTATTGGTACTGGGTTTAATGATGCACAGCGCTCCATCCCACCGGAGATTGGTAGTACTGTAACGTACCGATTTCATGGCTTAACAAAAAATGGGTTACCGCGTTTTGCCAGTTTTTTACGGGTCAGAGATAGTTTATAACATTTATAAATTTTACAAAGTGTGCTAAATTGCGCGGCCTTTTTGGTAATGTGTGGTGAAGTATGTTTGTAGGTTTTGATTACGGTAGTTCTAATTGTGCTATGGGTGTAATGAGCGAGGGTAATGTTCAATTAGTACCGCTAGAGCAAGGAAAACATTACTTACCGTCTACACTTTACACTCATCACAGTGCGTTGGTTGTTGATTTTGTTGCTAAGCATTTACATGGCACAGCCCATGAGCATGACTTTTTAACGCAGCGCCAAGCATTATTAAATACCTTACCTCGTATTAAGTCAGACCTTGATTTACAACCTTCAGATGAAACCCTATTTATTGGTCGTGAAGCGATTAGCGAGTACGTGCAGTTTCCTGAAGAAGGCTATTTTGTTAAGTCCCCTAAATCATTTTTTGGTGCAACAGGTTTAAAGCAAGGTCAAATTAACTTTTTTGAAGATATCGCAACCGCGATGATCTTAAAAATTAAGCAACGCGCTGAGCTCTCTTTAGGTAAAACACTTACACAAACAGTGATTGGTCGCCCAGTAAACTTTCAAGCTGTGGGTGGCGAGCAATCAAATCAACAAGCGGTCGGTATTTTAGAGCGTGCTGCTAAACGTGCTGGTTTTAAAGACGTAGAGTTTTTATATGAGCCACTTGCTGCGGGTATCGACTACGAGAGTGATTTAACTCAGGATCAAAAAGTACTCGTTATTGATATTGGTGGTGGTACAAGTGACTGCTCATTTGTACAAATGGGTCCAAGCTTTAGAGGAAATAGCCAGCGCGATAGCGATTTTTTATCTCACAGTGGTAAACGTGTTGGCGGAAACGATTTAGATATTGCTTTGAGCTTTCATGGTTTAATGCCGTTATTGGGTTTAGGTAGTACGTTTAAATCGGGTTTGCCTTTGCCTAATCAAGCGTTTTGGCAAGCGTGTAAAATTAACGATGTAAACTTACAAAGCCAATTTTATAGTGAAAGTCATACCCGAGAGCTAAATGCACAATTACGTGATGTAAGTGCACCTGAGCTTTATAAGCGTTTAATACATTTACAGCAAAACAAGCAAGGCCATCAATTAGTGCAACAAGGTGAAGCGGCTAAAATAGCACTTTCGTCAGCTAGTGCGTTTGATTGTGATTTAAGCTTTTTAGATAGTGGGCTGAATAAAAATGTATCGGTAAGCGATTTAGCTGTTGCCGTTGAGAGTAGTATTAGCCAAATAGTTACTTTAGCAAAACAAGCAATCAGTGACGCTGCGACCACGCCAGACATTATCTATTTAACAGGCGGAAGTGCACAATCACCATTGATTAAAGCGGCTTTAAGTGAGCACTTAGGCAATATAAAAATGGTTAACGGGGATCACTTTGGTAGTGTAACCGCTGGCCTGACTAAATGGGCCAGCATGCTTTATAAATAACCTAGATTACAATTGAGGTTTAAAGATCTATTTGTCGGGTTGCGAGGTATTTTTCGTAATCTGGCAATGTGCGTTCAAGCTCTACGTCCATAAGCGGTGAGCTTAATAACATATCTGCACTCACTTCATTACACGCCACCGGAATATTCCAAACAGCGGCTAAACGCAGCAGCGCTTTAACATCAGGGTCATGAGGCTGTGATGCTAATGGGTCCCAAAAAAATATTAATACATGTATCTCATGTTCTGCTATTTTTGCGCCAAGTTGTTGATCGCCGCCCATAGGGCCACTTAAAAGCTGAACTACATCAAGCCCCGTAGTTTTTTGAATTAAATGCCCCGTAGTACCTGTGCCATATAAAGTGTGCTTACTTAGTATTTCTTTGTGCTTTTCACACCATAATTTTAGTGCTGCTTTTTTACCATCGTGTGCCACTAAAGCAATATTTTTTTGTGCGGGAAGAGATTGTGTTTTTTGTTCCATGCTAATTCTTTTTATTGGTGAACCTAAACTCGGAAGAATAAATCTCTTAACCAAAGTGCAGGTTAGTTAAAATAATAGATTGATAGCAAGGGCAATAAATACAATGCCAGTGATCCTATCAATCCAAAGTTGGCTATTTGGGTTACGTCTAAAAAACTGTGCAATTTTGTCGCCAAAATAAATATACGTGCAGTCAATCGGAAAAGCAAAAAGAGGGTAAAGTAAGCCAAAAAAAGCGAGCTGAAAAGTAGCCGATGAAAGCGTTGGATCTACAAATTGTGGAATAAATGCAATAAAGAATAATGCTACTTTAGGGTTTAATACTTCAGTCATCATGGCCTGAAACATGACATTACTTTTTTTACTGGTACTTATATGCGGTTTATCGGTTTGCTTGTCACCAGGTGTCGGCTCTGGCTGATTTAGCGTGCCTTTAATCATCATAAACCCTAAATAGCATAAGTATGCTGCGCCTGTGTATTGCACTGCTGCATAGGCACTAGGGGAAGCTTTCAGTACTGCGCTTAGGCCTACAACAGCAAATAGCGTATGAACAACCCCACCTAATGCAAAACCAAAAGCACTTTGCATACCAGCGCTTCGACCATTAGCAAATGTTTGCGCCATCAAAAATGCATTTGATGGCCCAGGCGCTACTGCCATTAAAAAGCTGGCTAATAAAAATGAGACTAGAAAGTCAGGATTGATCATTGAGTACTTTTAGCTGGGTGTAAAGTATGTGCTTTTTTGCTCATTAAAATAAGCCAAAGCGGAACTAGCAATAATAAATGAAAAGCAATCAACCACGGTGTACTTAACCCCAAATATTGGGTTAAAACAACAAGTATACTTGCGCCACTCATTTGCATAGCACCGAGTAATGCAGAGGCTGTGCCTGCTTGTTTAGGAAAGCTAGACAGAGACATTCCTGCAGCAGAGCCTAAACTTAAAGCAAACCCTAATGCAGCAATTAAGATAGGTAGCATAAGCGCAAATGCTGTTTCTATATGACTCAAGGCTAGCATTAAAATACCTGAGAAAACCAGTACACTCACACCGACACGCAAAGCACGTTGGCTATTTCGTTTAATGTAGGTTGGTAAAATAAAACTTGCGACAATACTTATTATGGCATTTAACGTAAACCAAAAAGTAAAGTCGGCTACGGTGCCGCCTAAATGAGTAATAAGCCAGCCTGGTGCGAGCGTTACATACACTAATATGGCCGACATTGAGACCATACAAATTAGGCTATTAAACAAAAATACCGGTGTTTTAATAATCGGTGTAAAGCGACGTAAATCTAAAATATGCCCCTGATAATGACTATCAGCAGGACGAGTTTCTCTAAAAAAGAATAGGGTAACAATAAGGCCCAAAATAGCAAACGCGGTTAAAAACATAAAGTTCATACGCCAGCCAAACTGTACGGTAAGCCAAGCCCCTAAAATAGGTGCCATTGCCGGAATAAAGCACACAATCCCGTTAAGGTAGGTAATCATTTGTCCGCTTCGTTCACTACCATATTTATCACGCACTATCGCAAATGCGACAACAAATGTGGCACAGGCTCCAAATCCCTGAAAAGCACGTGCTATTAGTAATATCTCAAAAGAAGGCGAGTAGTATGCGAGTAATGCAGAGCTTGCATACAAACTAATGCCCACTACTGCCACTGGTTTTCGGCCAAATCTATCAGCCAAAGGGCCCGCAATTAATTGGCCTAAACCCACTGTTAGCATAAAAATAGCAACGGTTTGCTGTACTTGTTGTTCAGTAACTGCAAATTGTTCTGCAATAGTTGGAAAAGCAGGTAGGTAAATATCGATTGCCATAGGGCAAAATATAACGAGTAACGCTAAGATAAGTAACAAAGTCATATTAGGTTTAGCGGGCTGTGTTTGCATTGAGTCTCCTTTTGTCGAGTATTTTAGGTGGGCACTCATAAAAAAGAAAGGGCTTATGACCCCTGCATAGGTCGTCATTCTTACTTTTTGATTGGATTAAGCTAAAAAGCCAGCATAAATGCACTTTTTAAAACTGGTCTGATGTGTTAATTTTAAAAAAGTAACTGTTGATGGAAAATAATAATGAGTAATAAATCTGCACTTGTACAAATATGGCATAAATTTAAGCGCCTACCTTTTGGGAATTGGCTTTTTACTAAAGCTGTTTGCTTTAAAGCGCCATATTTTGGTTCGATGAAACCTTACGTACTCGATTTGAGAGAGGGCCATTGTAGTGCGGTGGTTAAAAATCGTCGCTGCGTTCATAATCATATTGGAACTATTCATGCTATTGCGCAGTGTAACTTAGCTGAATTGTGTGCAGGTGTAATGGTTGATGCAACAGTGCCAGTTAAAACGCATCGTTGGATCCCAAAAGGGATGACAGTTAGGTATTTGGCTAAAGTAGATACAGATGTACGAGCAGTCGCTGAAATTGATTTACCACATAAGTGGATTGATAAAGAAGACTTAGTAGTACCGGTTAAACTGTATAATACCCGCAATGAGCTTGTTTTCACTGCAGATATTACTATGTACATTACTGAGAAAAAGTAACTTACGTAAAGCTGATTTGACTTAGCTTTTATCAGCGGCTTGTTTATTTACAAATGATAAGTCGCTGCCATCTTCTTTTAATAATGCTTTAACTTCTTTTGCGGGTTTTAGTTCTTTCGAAATTAGTTCCGGCTCTTCTTTTTCAAAGCGTTGCTTTAAACTGCCTTCAATTACTGCGCCTGCATCAATACTCAATGTATCGTGAAATACATCGCCATGAACATGAGCGCCACTTTGTACTTTTACTTCACTGGCATTAATTGACCCAATAACTTTACCTTTAACAATAACGCTTTTAGCTTCAACAATACCTTCAACAACTCCCGCTGAACCAATAACTAAATGTTCCACTTTTATGTCACCATCAATACGGCCATCAAGCTGTACTTCACCTTGGCTAACTAAAGTGCCTGTAAGACGTACGTCTTCAGAAATAATAGACGGTGTGTGATTCACTCTTTTTAAATTAGAGCTAACTGTTTTTTGTTTTTTTCTACCAAACACGAGAAAGCGCCTTTGTTATTTTTAGAGGATTGACTTGTTTACCATTAAGTAATACTTCGTAGTGTAAATGCGTGCCTGTGCTTCGGCCGGTGCTGCCCATTAGACCGATCACATCATGTTTAGTGATTGATTGACCTTTCTTTACTTTAATTTTATTTAAGTGTCCAAATCGAGTCACTAAGCCATTTTTATGTTCAAGCTCAATAAAGTTACCATAACCACCATTACGACCGGCACGAAGCACTACAGCGTCTGCTGGGGCGAATATTTCGGTTTTATGCCAACCGGCTAAATCAATCCCTTTATGAAAAGCATGATTACTATTCATAGGATCTTTTCTAAGGCCAAAATTACTCGAAATATAGTATTTAGCTTTAGCTAAAGGCAGGGTGTTTGGTAGCTCAGTTAAAAAGTTTTCTAAATTATTTAATATTAATAACTTATCAACGATGGCTAAAAAGTGGCTTGGAATTTTTGTTTCGTTAAATATATCAAGTGGCCCACCTTGTGCAGTTGTCTGGGCGCTTAATATTAGGTGTTGCTCAAGCGCAGACTCAATTCCTGCGCCTTTGACCATAGCTAAAATGGCTTGGTGACGTTCACTAATTTGGTTATCTAAATAGGTAAAGCTTTGCTCATAATGATTATTTAAGTTGGCCACTCTTGTTGCGAATGTAATTGGAGCGATTAACTGTGCTTGTTTACCTTTTTGAGTTTCATCGACTAATGGCTCATGAAATTCATTGCCATTTTCATTAATAGGTACATCAAGTTCTGTATCAAGCTTAATAACATCTTTGCTAATTGAAGCAGGAAGGGATTCTATCATGCTTTGAAGTAGCGCCTGCTTTTGCTCAAGTATTGCAAGTTGCTCTAACTGCGTTGCTTGAAGGGCTTGTTGCTCACTGACTTTTTGTTGCCACAGCGTTTGCTCGGTTATTTGATTTTGTTTTATGTCAGAGATTTTATTTGTTTGTGTATAAACACGAAAGCTCGAAATACTCAGCCAAGTAAAAGTGACTAAAATAAGTAACGCTACAAGAAGTTGAAACCAAGAGGCTAAAACAACATGCTTAACTTCGCCATTTTGACGAATAAGTAGCTGACGAGCTGGGAAAAATTTATGATAAAAAGACTTTATAAATACTGACATGGCATATAAACACTGGCTATTAACCGAATTAAGATAGCAATTTTAGTTAAAAAAGCTAGAAAAAAATTGTAACTGTTCAAAAATTCATAAAAAAGGGCTGCTTTTAGTAAGCAGCCCTTTTAATAAATTTTTTAATATGCGTATTATTTTGCCGGCAGTACAGTGCTTTCTACAGAGCCAAAACCTATACGTGCATAGCCCTCTTTTTCACACCAGCCACGCATAATAACGTTATCGCCATCTTCTAAAAAGCTGCGTTGTTCGCCATTACTTAGCGTGATTTTTTCTTTACCGCCACGAGAAAGCTCAAGTAATGAACCTGCTTCTTCGTGCGTTGGACCAGACTGAGTGCCCGAACCTAGCATGTCACCTGGCATAAAGTTACAGCCATTCACTGTGTGGTGAGTAACCATTTGTGCCACAGTCCAGTAAGAGTGCTTAAAGCTAGATGTTGATACGCGCGTTGGGTTATGGCCTTCGCTGCGCATTTTTTGCGTTTGAATTTTAACATCCATTTGAATATCAAAAGCACCTTGGTCGCGATTCGCTTTTGATTCTAAATAGTCCATAGGCTGTGGATCGTTTTCATCACGTGTCCAGCTTGTTCTATAAGGCGCTAATGCTTCGGTTGTTACAATCCAAGGCGATACCGTTGAGGCAAAGTTTTTAGCTAAAAATGGACCAAGCGGTTGATATTCCCACGCTTGCAAGTCACGTGCTGACCAATCGTTAAATACACAAAAGCCAAATACGTGGTTTTCAGCATTTTCGATAGCGATTGCATCGCCCAGTGCATTGCCTTTACCTAAGTAAATACCCAGCTCTAGTTCGTAATCAAGGCGTTTACAAGGACCGAATGATGGCACTTCTGCGTCTGGCGCTTTGGTTTGACCTTTAGGGCGATGAAATGTTTGACCCGATACGTCAATAGATGAAGAGCGACCATGATAACCAATAGGTACCCATTTATAGTTAGGTAATAATGGGTTGTCAGGGCGAAATAAACTACCCACAGCTGTAGCGTGATAAATAGAAGTGTAAAAGTCGGTGTAATCACCGATGCGACAAGGCAAAGAAAACTCTATATCGGATTGTGAAACCAATGTATCGCTAAGCGCTTGTTGGTGCTCAGA
This sequence comes from Pseudoalteromonas sp. SR44-2, assembly GCF_014163745.1. Classification (NCBI taxonomy): domain Bacteria; kingdom Pseudomonadati; phylum Pseudomonadota; class Gammaproteobacteria; order Alteromonadales; family Pseudoalteromonadaceae; genus Pseudoalteromonas; species Pseudoalteromonas sp. SR44-2. Next base: position 116,199 of record NZ_JACJDW010000007.1, read on the forward strand.
GCCTGCTCTTAGTGCTTTTGAAAGCGCTAAACGAAGAGCTGACCAATACTGCTTCCCTAAACCCATAAATGTATTTAAGGTTGCTTCACTTGCTGCATCTGCGGCTGTTTTAGCGTCACCTGTTAAAACGTTTAATTTACTTAGTTTTGCTAAATCGATTACTTGGTCACCAATTGCAACACCACCACGAAAGGCCTCATCAGACCCTTTACGACGAAATTCTGCAAACGGTAAGTTTTGAATCGGGAAGTCGCAATTATCAACATTAGCTGATTCTACCCAGCTGGTTAAATTAATATCGTGGGTTTCGTTAATTAGGCTCATTACATTTCCTTTGGATTTTACTGTATGGCGACAAGGTATAGTTTATTTAATCATACTTGTACTTGGCGCCATACTTTTTAAATATTAAAACGACAAAAAGCAGCGAAGTTCGCTGCTTTTAATTTACTCAAATATTTTATAAAACGCCGCGACGCTCTTGGTCACGTTCGATTGATTCAAATAATGCTTGGAAGTTACCTTCACCAAAGCCACCATCATCAACGCGTTGGATCATTTCTATAAAGATTGGACCAAATAAGTTTTTAGAGAAAATTTGTAATAAATAACAATTTTCACTTTGGCTATCTACGAGTATCTGATGCTCACGAATTTTTTCTTTATCTTCAGCAACCCAAGGTACACGGTCAAAAATAGTATCGTAGTACTCTGGGATAATATCTAAAGTGGCAATTGTTGATTTATCAAGCTTATCAAGAGAGCTTACTAAGTCATCTGTTAAAAACGCTAAATGTTGAACGCCTGGGCCGTTGTACTCACCAAGGTATTCATCAATTTGGTTGTTATCGTTACCTTTACCTTCGTTTATTGGAATAGAGAAGGTGCCACAAGGTGATTTTAGTGCATACGAAATAAGCGCTGTTTTTTGACCTTTAATGTCAAAGTAGCGTACTTCAGTAAAACCAAATACGTCTTTATAAAAGTTAGCCCATTTTTCCATGGTGCCTTTATAAACGTTATTGGTTAAATGATCGATTCGGATAAAGCCTTTATCTTCTACAACATTTTGCGTTTCTAAGTCTTCAAAATCACTTTCGTAAATAGTGCCTTTGTCGCCAAATTGTTCAATAAAGTAAATTAGGCTGTCGCCAATACCATAGATTGCAGGGTAAGGCATATTTTTATGCGTTGAGTCGGTCGCTGGTTTTGCACCACGTTCTACTGCAGTTTCAAATGCTTTTTGCGCATTCTCAACACGCCAACCCATTGAACAAATAGCAGGGCCATGGCTTTTAGCAAATTCTGCAGAAAAACCTTCACGCTCGTTATTCAGTAAAAAGTGAATATCGTTTTGGTTGTAATAAACAATGTCTTTACCTTTGAATTTTTTAAGCTTAGAGAAGCCAAAATCAGTAAATACTTTATCCATATAATCAGCATCAGGTGTTGCGTACTCGGTAAATTCAATACCGACTAAACCCAAATAGTTATTTACTTCACTCATTATTATTACTCCCGCAATTAAGCACTGCGATTATGTGTTGTTGTCATATTGCAGTAGATAATCAACCAGATTTTTAATTTGGGGAAGAGGGGGGCGCTATTTAGTATGTAGTGCATGTGTAAATTTTATAGGACGGTTATTATAAAGTTACGTGTTTGTAATACAGTTAAGTAAAATGAAGTTATATGGTATAAATTCAAGTGGGGGTACTTGTTTTTAAGTTGTTGTATTTAAATACTAAAAAGGAGGTTTAACCTGCGCTAAACCTCTTTTTATAATTAATAAGCAAAAGCCTTTTTGTATGTAATTGTTTACACTTTAAGAGCCGTTACCAAAGAACTTGTTCCGTTGTTCTATCCACACGTTAGTTTTAATTGCTGGAGCTGCTTGGTAATGGCGCTCAATGGTTTGATTTAGCACTCGCGTCGGTTGCTCAAAAGACAGCTTTTGTTGTGCGCCGCCCATACTTTTAATTTCGCCACGGGTCATAGCACGGCCCGCATAGAGTAATGCATTTAAGTAACCAGGTCGGGTTTCGTAATTGTTATCTGTAAAAAGCAATACAGATTGATTGAGTGCCCAGCGACTATCGATTTCGCCATCTTCTTTTACGCCAGCAAGTTCTCCATCTATATAGACTTCAAATACCCCATTGGTTGGTGCTGTATAAAATACAAAAGCTATACGATGCCAAGAGTCAGGTTGTGTGTTGCCAAAATAGCCGCTATCGCTAGTTGCTTGTCCATAGCCGCCGCTTGGGTCAATAAACATATCGGCATCATCATTAAGATAATCAGTTGTATTGGCTTGCATAATTGCACGGTAAATATCTTTACCTTCTGCGGGCCAGTATAAATCCATTACCAAGGTGTAGTCAGACACCATTCCTTCATTTGCAAAGTCACCATTTGCTGGTGTGTTTAAATCAATAAGTAAGCCTTCTGTTGGAGCGTGGCGAGAAAACGCCATAACACCTGAAGGGCCATCACTTAAATCATCAATATTTAATTGAGTAGTGGTGCTATATTGTGTCTCTGCAGTGCCCCAATTTGTTTCATCTGGATCAAAGTAGCTAAGTACCGAAGGTCCAAAATCAGCTGCTAACGGGTTGTTAGTATCGTCAAAGTTCCATACGGTTACATTTGCTAAGTTGTTACATGAATAAAGTTCGGTGTCAGTGTCAAGGTGTAGGCACTGACTTGTTCTAGCACGTGCATATTTATCAAGTAGCCACCAAGCTTCAGCTATTGGTTCTACGTTTGAGAATGTAACACTATTAAAAAATAAATCAGGATTCAAAGCTGCTCCTTTAAATAGTGCAACTTCGTAATTATTAGTGGGTTGTATATCTTCAGGTTTAAGTAAAAACCAATCTGGTTGACTTGCAAACATCGTTGTTAAGTCGCTTCCCGATACTGTTACTTTATAAATAGAGTTAAACCCTGGCGTATTTGATGGCTGTCTTTCTACGTAAAAAGCTTTATGGAAGTCTTCTTGAGTCAGTGTGCCGGGTGTCCAGCGCTTTTGTACTAGTTCAGGGTTAAGTAATGCTGCGCTAATTGTGCTTGAATGTTTTGCGGCTAAGGCGGTGATTTCGGCTAGCTGCGCATCAGTTGGATAGTTTTCAGAAATAGCGATTTCAGTTTCTGCATCGGGAGCATAACGCCCCATTATCTCATCTATAGCTAGTTTTGTTGCCTCATCGCGCTCATCAATTGTATCGGTTTCAATCGTTTTGTAATCAACAACTGGGGATGATTTATCAGCTAAATTAAAAGTAAGCGTTAAGTCAGTAATACCTTTAGCATAAAAGTCCGGTTGTAAAACAATAGCGCCGTTATCAAGGGTTGTGTAGCTTTCCCCACCGTGTGTATGGCCGCCAAGTACTAAGTCTATACCGGGTACGTTTGTTGCCATATCAGTATCTTGGCCTACACCTAAATGGCTTAACATAATCATGTAATCTATATCATCACTGTATTGGTTTACGATGCTTTGTGCGATTTGTTGCCATTGCCAGCTCATTTTAAATTGTTTAATAAAATCAGGGATCGGATCATCTTGAATTGGTTCATCTAGCTCATTCCATGGCACTGAGGTCATGCCAAACACACCAAGTGTAATACATCCTACTTGAACTTTTGCAAATCCTACGCCTGCAAAATCTTGTAGTTGCTCTGCTTCATAACGAGTATTACTAGCAAGTACGATTGCATTCTCGTCTTGGGAATAACTTAGTAATTTTTCAGGGCCCCAAGCATAATCATGATTTCCAACGACTCGCAGGTCAAACTGCATTGCTTTTATAGCTTCTTCTGTCGCGGTACCTTGTGATAATTGCTCAGCAACGGTGCCTTTTTCATAGTCGTCACCACCGTTTGTAAATAAGGTGTGCGGGGTTTGGCTTGCTACTTGGTTGTAGTAGGCTTTGATCCGGCTGAAATATTGCTCTTCATAGCCAAAGCGAGCATGTAAATCTGCAACGTGAACAAACCTTACCGATTGCTCTGTTGCATTAGCGTCGCAAGTTGGGCCGATATTTGCGAAAGCTTCATTGCGCTGCATTTGTATTGCATATGTGCCCAGTGTTGTTACTTGAGCGCTAACAAACCCATCTAAAACTATTGAATTTGTAACAGTATCCCAATTAGCGCCCGATAGTTTTGCGATAAACAGTTGTCCGCCTAATGCGTAGTCATCAGGGATTTTTATTGTAATGGTAATAGGTTTTTCAAGAGTAAGCGTGGAGGGCGTAAGCGCATGTAAATCAGAAATTATATTTTGTTGTATATTTGTCTCATCTAATAATGTTTTCTCGTAGGTAAGCTCTACATCACTAGAAATAGCACTGGAAGGTGCATTAAATATAAAATTGCCTTCGTCTAATGTAACGTCTAAACCATTAGCGCTTGATAGTGTTAATTTGCTAGGTTCAGGCTCAACAGGATCGTTTGGATTAACCGTCACTTCATCACCGCTACCACAGGCAGTTAGAATAAAGCTAAGAAATATAAATATAATAACACGTGATATCGTTAACGATTGCATCTACGGATGTCCCTGAGTCTATTCAATAACCAATCAGGATATAATATCAGTTAACGGTGGAAGGGCAAAGTTGAATAAAAAATTCCCCCATAGAAGCTATGGAGGAATTGTCTTAGGTTATATTGCTACATTTGAAAAAAACAATAATTAAGAGACTTTCTCTTCTAAACCTTGTTTTTCCCATACTTTAGCTTTAAAAGTCATTAGTACTAAAACAACACCAACACCAATGCTAAATAATGCAATTTGTAAGTATAAGTTAGGAATTTCATCAACATTATTCGGATCGAAATTACCAGCAAGTAAACCCGCAATAATATTACCAATCGAGTAAGTTAATACAAACACACCCATCATTTGGCCAGTGTAACGTTTAGGCGATAACTTACTTACAGCACTTAATGCTACAGGGCTTAAACAAAGCTCACCCACTGTATGTAAAAAGTACGTAGTAACAAGCCAGTAAGGCGCAACTTTTAAGCCTTCAGCTGCGTAATGAGCCGCCATAAACATAACTAAAAAGCCTGATGCCATGATAATTAAACCAATTGCACACTTAACGCTATAGCTAGGTGACACTAGGCTTTTAGATAAGTTAATCCAAAGCGCTGCAAAAAATGGTGATAAAGCAATAATAAACAGTGAGTTTAATGATTGAAACCACGTTGTAGGGATTTCAAAAGTACCAATAAGGCGGTCAGTATAGTCGCGGGCAAACAAGTTTAATGATGAACCAGCTTGTTCAAAGCCAGACCAAAAACATGCAGATGCAATACAGACTAAAAATAGTGCCCACATTCTTTGTTTTTCGGCATCGGTTAAATTACCTGTAAAGTAAATAACACCAAAATAAACAAAAAAGATAATAGTAAATACAATAGCTACGTACCCTGCAACCACTGTTGGATTGATTACAATTGCGCCGGTCATTGCTGCCGTAGTAACTGCAGCAGCTGCAATTACAAATGCTGCAATACCGCCCCATGCACGTGAAGTACCTTTAGAGCCTAATGGATTAGCCGGTAAAGCGCTGTGCTTTGGTAAGTTATTAAGTGTGAGTTTGTACTGCACTAAACCAATGGCCATACCTACAGCTGCCGCACCAAATGCCCAGTGCCAGCCTACGTTCTCCATAAAGTAACCACATACGTAGTAACCTATTAAAGAACCCATGTTAATACCCATGTAATAAATAGCGTAACCGCCATCACGACGCTCATCAGCATCGCTATATAATTGGCCTACCATTGCACTGATATTTGGTTTTAGTAAACCAGTACCTGTTGCTACAAATATTAAGCCAACGAAGAAAGAATAATCATGTGGAATAGCCAAAATAATATGGCCAATCATAATAATTATGCCGCCATACCAAACTGCTTTTTGACCACCAAACAATCTATCAGCTAGCCAACCACCTGGTAAGCCTAAAAAGTATACTGCGCCTGTGTACAAACCATAGATTGCAGCAGCTGATGCAACAGTAAAGGCAAGGCCTTCTTCTTGTAAGCTTGCTGTCATGAATAATACGAGCATAGCTCGCATACCGTAATAACTCATTCGTTCCCACATTTCAGTGAAGAACAATGTCGAAAGTCCTTTAGGGTGGCCAAACCAACCACTATCTGGAGCTGAACTCATATTTACTTCCTAACTTTAAGAATTGTTGTAATGGCCTTATAATTTTTTGCTTTAGCTATCTTAGTATTTAGTCATACTAAAATGCTCGACCATCAGTTTATTATTTGTAGCTAAGATAATGATTTGCTATATGGTAGTAACACCAGAAGGTAAGAGACACACCCTTATCCTAGTTACAATTGGGCACAAGTATACATATACCTTAGTGCTAGGGGAAGTATTGCGCGGTGTATCACCTTATGCCAAGTTAGAACTCAGCATAAGGAACAATAGGGGTACCTGGGAACTCAAGCGTTCCATAAACAGGGTTAAAATAGTAACGTATGTAAAGTTGACCAAAGTTTGGTTCGTAAAAGTCAGAACGATCGATGGCTAAGTAGCCACCAAAAAACCAATTCGGCGTTATTCTATACTCAAAACTACCTTCAAGATTATATGAAACACCAGAACTTGTTTCACCTTCAAATACAGGGTCAACACCTGTTATTGATTCTCTATCATACGCAGCTATTTGCAAATCTCTATCGTTAGGGAAGAAATCAATAGATTGAGTTTTTGTTTGCGAGTACGAAACACCGGTCTTTAATCTATAAACAAAATCATCACCCCAACGTGCGTCATAAGTGAGTGGCACGGATAGACCTACATAGTTTTGTGGACTGTAATAACCACCATGGCCCCATGTTTCTTCACTTAAATTATACTTGTATGCCCAATGTAATAAGCTAGCACCTACGATAAATTCACGCTTTTGATTGCTTATTACACGGTAATAAGTACCGCCCATCATACGATAGCGTTGGTTGTCTTTTACATTTTGGCCTTTATAGAGGGTAAAGTCGGCGCTTGACCAAAAACCCCATTTTCCGCCTAAGTCGTGTGATACATTAGCTGTTAGGCCTGTAGAGCGTACGCCCCCCCATACTTCACCTGTATTTACATCTTTTAAGCCTGCATAAGAAAGCACTGAATTTGTAACTGGGCGCTTTTCAAGTTCTAGGCTGTATCCAAAGTCGCCAAAACTGTCTGCGTAATTTACACCCCACACAAAGTCTTCAATTAAAAAGCCAAGTGGGGTAGTGCCTACATCTACACGCCAGTTTTCGTTTTGCCAACCAATACCTATATCTACACCACTTTCCTCTGGTGCCACTTCATCGACTGAACAAGTGAAAATACATAAAGCACCTTGTCCGTAGCGACTACCAGCGAACTGCTCATCAAAGCGAGTTGTTTGTGCGCTAATAGTAGTCGGGTCTACTTTAATAAAACCTTGGCCTTGCCAAAGTGGAAAGTAAGCTTCAATTGGTACTAAGCCCGCACCAAGTGTTGCTTCACTTTCGGTGCTTGTTTGTCCACTAAAGTTAACACCAATGGCAATGTATGCTTGGTTTTTGTTTTGCTGGTTTATTAGCTCACGTTTAGCACCGTTTACATACCATTGATCGTTTTCATCTATTTTTAAAAGCGCTCCGTAAAGCTCTTTTTCGTTTAAAGTACGATTAGGTGACAGGGTTTGTGCGTACCAATATTGTGCTTGTTCGGTTTCATTAAACTTACTGGCTACTTGAGCACCTAAATAGCGTAACTCTTGATCGTTTGGTGACTTTTCAATAAGTTGCTTAGCTAAATAAAGTGCATCCCCTGAGTAATTAAACTCATTAAGAGATGACATGATTTGGCGTTGTAAATAACCCTCTTGCGATGTGGTTTGCGTAATCGCTTTTTGCGTAACTTCTTTTGCTTGAAAGTCGTCTCCAAGTTCTATGTATGCATTAGCAATAGCGAGAAGTGCTTGAGGCTCAATTGTTTGACTACTTTGTACTTTTCGCTGATATAAGATAACGGCTGCTTCATATTGTTCTAGCGCTAAGTTTGCATTAATAAGTGCAGTTGTTGTTGCTGGAATATCTTTATATTTTTGATCAAGCTGATTGAGCTTAGCAATTAAGTCACTGCCGGTATAAAACTGGTTGAGGTAGTTATTTTGTAACTGCACATATTGAGCCGTTTCGTTTTCAGAAGCGCTCTCTGGTAACACGTAATCCTCAAACCAGCGTTTTATTTCAACTTGGTTACTTTGCTCTAGTATCCACTGGCCTTGTAAAAGGTGCCAATAAGGCGACAAAGATGAGTCAGATGAAAGGGCACTTGAAAGTAATTTAAGAGCATGTCGTTTTTCATCAATTTTGTACCAACTATTAGAAAGCTCAGCTTGCATTTCAGGTGTTAGCTCTCTTGCTTCTAAGTTACTTAAATGGTAGATGGCGACAGATTTATTTTTTAAATCAAGATATTGCTGGCTTTGTGTAAGAGACTCGTTAAGCAACAATTGCTGTTCTAAAGCAATAATATCGGTATCTCGATTTTTAAAAGGAATATATTTAAGTGTATCCAAAGCTCCTTCATAATCATTTATAGAGCGCAAAAATAAAGCATGGCTATATCTAATTTGGGGGTTTAGCGGGAACTGCCACAATACATTATTAAACAAATCACGTGCTTGTTGGGTCAGGCCTTTTTGTTGGTATATAAAAGCTAAATCGTAATATAACCAAGGTTGTTCAGGTGAAAGCTCAATAGCTTGCTTAAGTAGTTCTTCTGCTTTTTCTAGCTCTCCACCATTAGTATACTGGCTTGCTTTATCCCTTAGAGTATTACTGGTAGCTAGTGCATATGAGGGGTAGATTAAATCTCGTTGCTTTGCATTTAATGAATTATAAAAGTTGCGAATTGATTTTTGGTTTTGATCTAGTTGCGCGATATTTAATAAGCCAAGTAAGGCATTTTCATACAAAGGATTGGTTTTTAGGGCTGCTTGATAGGCGGTAGCTGCTTGTGTGTAATTTCCTTGAGCTGCTAATAATAGGCCTTTGTTATAAAGAAAAGCTTCTTGGTCATGATTTAGTTGCTCAGCTAGATTTAGTTTTAATTGTGCTGTTTTAAAATCAGATTGCTCTATAGCATCTTCCATTTCAGACATATACAGCCAAAACTTCGCAACTGTCGCGAGCTCTTTAAGTCCTTCACGCTCATCAAAGTTAGGTGTATATTTTTGCGCGGTAAAAAAATAGTAATATGATTTTTTGTAGTCGCTTTTCGCTAGGTACAAATACCCTAAGCTGCGCATAATTTCTTTATCGGTTGGCCGCCCTTTTAAAGCATTTAATAGTAGGGGCTCAGCTTCTTTTAATTTTTTATTATTAAGTAAACGATCGCCTTTGAGCCAAAGCTGATACGCGGGATCGGCAAGTAATGCTTGTCTTACTTTAAAGTCTCGTTGGAAATCTTCATATTGTAACTTACCTTTACTACTAAATGGATACACAGAGAAGTAACGTTGGTATTGCTCAACTGTATTTTGAGTAAGATCCATACTCTTAAGAGCTGCAAGCCAAATAAACTCAACTTCATTAATAAAAGAAGGGCTGGTACCGTAATTACTTAAAATATCTATAGCTTTACTATTTGCTGGGTTTTTCCTCAGTAAATGGCGAGCATAAGGTATTTCTACTTGAGGGATATTAGAATAGCTTTTTAATAACTTTTCATAGCCTTTTTTAACACTTTCCCATTGGTCGCTGTCTTGTCCATACCAGCTTAAATGCTCAAGCTCATAATTAAGTGTAGGGTAGGTTTTTTTAAATATTTTATTGTATATTTCACGGGCTTGTTCATAACGTCCAGCTCGAGAAAGTAGCCTAGCTTCATGAATTAAAGACTTATCTTTACCCTCAATACGAGAGAGTATTTTAAGTTTTTCAACACAAGGGGCTTGCTTAGTGAGTCCGTTATCTATTTTGCTTAATAACTGGTTGGCTTTCACTGATTCGCCATTGGCAAAATTATAACGCGCTACTGCGCACTGCGTTTCTATTCGGGCAGGAGCAATAGCGACTAGCTTTCGTAAGCTATCTTCAACTAGTTTTTTATTTTGCTGTGCTTCACCAATACCTATTTGGCTTAGTAACCAATCAACAGATTGCGTATCAATATCGTTGGCTGTGTTAGCGCTCAATCCAGAGCTAAGCGCTAATGTGCAAGCGAGGGCAAACCTTAACGGCATTCAGTGCTCCATACCGGTTGTAGCGTCCCATCTGCTGTAATTGAAAAACGCTTATTTAAAGCACTTGTACCAAACAAGTTAAGCACGCTGTCGTAATAACGAGTCTGGGTAAATGATTTATCAATCATTAGTTTTTGCTGAATCGCCATTACCGTAGAATTATCGTTATTAGTCGCCAGTAAAGGTAACAAAGCTGAATTAAAGCCCAAAGGGCCTCTTTTTTCAGATTTTCCTGATTTAGCAAAGGTATTTAAAGGCACGTAACCACGTTTATTAATTGTTTCTATAAAAGGGTTGAATTGCGCTAATAGCTCTTTTTTATAAGGCGCGTTGTCTGCCATCATACTTGCCCATAAATATACTCTGATGGCGTTATAACTGCCCAAGTCGCTCGTTTTCTTATCGTAGTAAAAGCCGTTATTTGCATCAAACATTACCCAGTCAGGGCTAACACCTTGCTTTGCTGTATCTAAAATTAGCTTTGCTGAGCCTTCGTGTAATTGATGCCAAGGTGAGTGTGGGTAGAGCTTTTTAAACTGCTGGTAAATAAATAATGGTGAGTAGCTCGGGTTTAACTTAAAACGTTCGTTATCAAATTCAAAACCTGTAGGAGCGGGTAGTAATGATAAACCTAGGCCCGAGATATAAGCGGTTTCTTCACGCATTATTCGCTGTGCAAGTACAGCTGCTAATATGCTGTAGCGGCGCTCATCCCAAAGAATAGCTGCTTGCGATAAGCTGTATGCTATCCATAAGTCAGAATCAGACGCAGGGTTTGAATCTAAAATTCCGCCAACATTTTGATTATTAACACCCCATTGCCATGCCGGTAAACGAGTGCTTAAATCACCTTCTGATAAATGTTCTTGCGTCCAATCAAGCACTAAGTCAAACATTGCTTTGTCATTTGCTACAACAGCAAAAAATAAGGCATAAGATTGGCCTTCAGAGGTTGTGACTTTTTGCTCACTCCCCAAATCAATAACGCGACCATCTTGGCTTATAAAGTTACTTTTAAACGTTTGCCATGCATCCCATGGTTGGCATTGCTCTATTTGTGCATTGGCATTAAAGGTAAATAATGCAATCACGGTAAAAAATACATTAATGAGTGACTTCATTACTTATCTCCTTCAGCTAATCGCTTGTATGTTAATGCTTGCAGTAATCGCCATATTATAAATGAGATCAACAGTAGTGTTAAAATAGACAATAGTGCCAGTACAAATGGGTGATCCGATAAATGGAACCAAATTAGGGTATGCACAGGAATGTGACCAACAAAATATTGCTCATCAGTTTTAATTGTTTTAATGCCTTGAGAATTTATGACCGCAGCACTGCCTTTAATTTGCGCAAGAGCTTGTGAACTCATTAACGCATCATCTAGTAGAGTAAAGGCTTTTTGTGATGTTGCACTAAGCGATACTATTGATCGCTCTGAATCAAACGGTGATTGAAAGCCTGTAATAACGGCCATATCACCACTACTTTTTATACTTACTTGAACTTTATCTGTTGTTTGTTCATCGTAAGCACCATTGTAAATGGCTTGTTTTATAGCGCGCTGATTGTTATCAAGCAAGATATTAGTTTGCGCATCTTCATCTAAGTTGTTAGCAATGCTATTAGGTTTGGCGATTATCAATATGTCGTTATCATCTAAGTTGGCATCTTCGTTTAAATGAGCAACGCTTATTCTATGAGCGGGGTAGCCTGTGATAGCACCAAAGTGGCCTGTTAAATTAAACAATACAGATAGCGCTTTAGGTGATGGAACTTCATCTATTAAGACTAAAGTTTGTTGTAAGTCTGCGTATTTTGTAAATGGGAATCCGCTGTTTGCAAATACATTTAAATCAGGCAGAGCTATGTAGTGGTCAAACCCACTTACATCAATGTTGGAGTTTCCATCAATTACCCCGTACTCGCCACCAGGTGGAGCAACGGCACATTCGCCTTTTTTAAGTACTGCAAATCTAAAGTCAAAATTTAATTCATTTCGGCTGGCAAGATTAATACCATCCAATGAAAAATCTTCAGCGCTTTGCGTTGTGTCTGTATTAGCGATTAAAGGCAGTAAGGTTTTTGCGGTAGTTAACGATGTGTCTTTTTTATCAAGTAAAAAACCACTTATAAACTCTTGGTTTATTAACATGTTTAAACGTGAATTTAAGGTTTCGCTCTCTGGCGTATTACGGTATTGCAAAGTAATAGGAATACCTTTTTCACGCCAAGTAAATAAATCAGGTGCAAAACGAACATTTAGCTTTATAGGACCGTTGTTAAGTCCCTCAGCCTGTAACTGAGTTGGATAGTCAATAAGCTCGTCAAAGTGCACGGGACGATCGGTTCTAAGCCATCTCGGCGCATCATAAGCTTTACGCAGTGGGAGTTTGTTAATTGCTTCGATACTTGCACTTCGGCCTGTCATAATTTTATGACCAAACACAAGACCAGTAACCGCTGTTTTTAAGTCTTTTTCGTCACGCCCCAAAATTAGCAGCATTTTATTGTATCTGTGAATAGGGCTTGAAATTAGCTCGACGGTTGGCTTTTCAACATCTGGATAATCTTTTAAAAAATCAGGTTTTGAGTCATTAGTAATAAACACCACACTGTGCTGCTCTGGTGCTTTATTTAAAACTACGGGAAAGTTAGCGCCACGCCAGTCTGCTTGTGCGCCAAACCAACTAGATAAAGTGGCTGCCGCTTCTATAGCTTGTGTATTAGGTGTGCTTGCAAATACAAAAGGTAAGTTTAATTTGTTGTAATCTTTAGCATCAAAAAATGGTTCTGGTAAATATTCAAGGCGGCTATCAATTGCTAACTGTTTTTGATCAAGCGTTATGTGGCTTGATTTGTTTATTTCAGTCCAAATTGAGCGGCTAAAGTAATCTTGGCATCGTAAATCATAGTAACCAACTAGTTCAAAGCGAATTTGGTTGTAGTCTTGAATGTATTTAGCATTTAGGTCAAGGCTGTGATTTACCGTATTTTTTACAACACTTAGCTGTTCATTAATAGGTAATACTGTTACTAAGTTATCGTTAAAATAAACTTTTAAGTGCGATACATTAGCCAGTAATGAAGGTGAGTTAGTGTACGAAAAGTTAAGCTTTAAATTAGTGCTTAATTTATCAATTCTATTTGTGAAATCGACACGAGAATTATTATTCACGCCGTCGAGTTTATAGTCATTGAATCCTAATTTTTCAAAGCTAAGGCGTAAACTAGAAACCTGGGCACTCTCAGGGTAACCATTTACAAACAGGGTTTTGTCGTGCATGGGCTCGATAGCGAGCACTTTATATGCGCTACTAATAAGTAACAATGTTAGAAATGTATTAAGTAACTTTTTAATCATAATTATTATGCACTATCGGTTTTTTTGGAGTAAATGAATTTATGTAAATGACAATATTAGTCATTAACTTAATAACTGGTTGTAACGCTCTTGGAGCATGAAATAGTAAATTACTAAAGCCCCGTAAACTGGTTTTTTGTACTTCTTTGAAGCTATACGATGGACGGTCATGTCTAAAGTTATTTTGCCAATCTAGCCAAGCATCTGCTCTTGAAAAGGTACATTGTATAAAAGCTCTCTGTTTTTCGAGAGATAAGTCTTTAAGTGTAAGGCCAATTTGTTTTTTGCGGGTATTACATACATACGTTGTAAACGAAAACTGCTTATTACCGCGACTCATTAATAATTCAATTTTATCGTTAACACGACATAAATGCGCGTGATCTGTCTCTATGCCTACGCCGTTATCTGAATAATCCGTTATTTTTACTTTCAAAGTATGGCCATTTGCTAAACGAACGCCGGCAGGAAAGTTTGCCTTTATACGATGCGAGTGCCTCACTTGACGAGCTTCAGCTGCAACAGCAACCGCAGCACCTAAAATTATAATATTATAAAAAGCCCAACCCATACTTATTATAAGTACGCCAATCTGGCTTGGGTCACCTAAAAATAGACGTAATACGCCCACTAATATACCAAGTAAATTAATAAGTAAGAGAATTAAATACGGTTTAGAAATACCCCAGTCGTAATGCTCTTCATCATTTAAACCGCCTTTTTCGGTTACGTTAAATTTACCTTTATTAGGATTAAATAAAGCAACGGTAGTTGGTTTTAGTATGTACCAAGCAAGTACTGACTCATACACTTCACCCCAAAAGGAGTAACGGTATTTACCTTGAATACGTGAGTTAGTCGCTTTTATTTGAATTAGTGTCGGTACTACATAAATAAAAATAGCTAAAAATGGGGCATAAATTATGTATGCATTAAAATATATTAGCGCTAAAGGGGCTGTTAAAAATACAATACGAGGAATACCCGATAAAAAGTGCAGCATTGCGTTTATGTAGCATAGTCGTTGAGGAACGCTTAAACCCTTACCCATTAATGGGTTATCAAGCCTAAATATCTGCGCCATACCACGCGCCCACCGAATGCGTTGGCCTATATGCGCTGACAGGCTATCGGTTGCAAGACCTGCTGCCTGTGGAATATTTATATAAGCAGTTTTATAACCAGCGCGCTGCATACGAAGTGCCGTGTGAGCATCCTCCGTTACTGTTTCAAATGCAAAACCGCCAATATCATCAAGCGCAGCTCGTTTTAATACGGCGCAAGAGCCACAAAAGAAGGTCGCATCCCACATGTCGTTTCCGTCTTGAATAAGCCCATAAAACAACATGTTTTCGTTAGGAATTTGACTATGGTTGTTAAGGTTTCGCTCAAACGGATCTGCAGAGAAAAAGTGATGCGGTGTTTGCACTAAACACACTTTACTATCTTTTAAAAACTGTCCCATCGTCATTTGCAAAAATGAGCGAGCAGGGACATGGTCACAATCAAAAATTGCGATATATTCGCCATCGGTATAACGCATAGCGCTATTCATATTGCCGGCTTTAGCATGATTGTTATCCGAACGAGCTAAATAGCCTACTCCAATTTCCTCTGCAAATTCCTTAAACTCTGGGCGCTTACCATCATCTAATATATAAACATTTAGTTTATCTGCAGGCCAATCGATACTTAAAGCAGCCAGAGTAGTGGGCCTCACAACGCTTAATGGCTCATTATAAGTTGGAATATATACATCTACTGTTGGCCATAAGTCAGTATTTTTTGGTAAAGGAACTGGTTTTCGCTCAAGCGGGTTAATTGTTTGGAAAAAACCTAAAATCAGTACAAGCCAGGCATACGTTTCAGCAAGTAATAAGCCACCACCTAGTGCAAGTGCAAGTGGATCATCCCAATTCAAAGTCTCAGTGTAACGCCACCACAAGTAACGAGAAGACGTAGTTACTGACAGGGTAATCATGACAATGGTTGCCATTTGGCCTTTTACTCGTTTAAGCGCATACGCAACTAGTAAAATAAAGCTTATAAAAACGGCTTGAGCTTCCAAGCTAAAAGGAATTGTAATAAATATTGCTAATAAAAATAGAATAAACGCGAGAATGACGTATTTGACTAGTTTATTTTGCCATACACGCGCATCCGCCATGGTTTTAAACGCACTTTTTTTAGGGCCTTTTTTGTTTTTTGATAGTAGGCGCTTTAATAATCTACCTAGCTTTAAATCAAACCAACGTAATTGCCTTAAAAGGTAGCTAACACCATCATAAAAATAATTAACAGCATTTTCTTTTACAGAACTAGATTTAAGCTGGTTTTTAAAAAACACTAAAAAAACACTTTGTATAATAAAGCGTAATATATTTGAGTAAATGTAGGCTCGGTAAGGCAACCTTAAATGAGGGTAGTAGTCATAAAGAGTATATTCAAAGCTGATTTTGTGCTTTTTAATATTTATAAACAGTGAGCTTAAAAGCGTAATAAAAGGCATTAAAAAAGCTTCAATAACATTTACTTTATGTTGATTAAAGTAGCTATGAAACTTAAATAAAATGTATCGGACTAACTTATCAGTAAATAAAATGCTCAGCAGCAAGTATAAAGTGCTGTGAATAGGACGCTGATAAAATAATGTAATGCTCATTTTATAAGGTCGCTTTACTAACTAGCCAACCAGCTAGTGTTTCAAAGTCATCGTTTGCGACACTATATGGCGCGCAATTAAGCGCTACATTTCTGTATGCGGTTGACTCTTTAATAACTTCGTCACTGTTGATAAAAAACGGAGCTATAAGGGGGAGCGTAGATTGCCAAAGAGAAAACAAGTCAAATTCTAGCGTAGATGCAGAATTATAGCGGTTAACTAAAAAGTAATGCTTCCAATCAGTATCTGAATTTTTGAGTGTTTGTAGGCGTCTATAAATTAAGCTGTGACAAATAGCGTCGCAATTAACCAGTTCAATTACAATATCGTTTTTCTCTAACGGATAGTGGGGAAGGTTAATATGTGCAGGGCAGTCAAAAATTACCCACGCTTCTTGGCTATAATTTAGGTTTTTGCATCTATTTACCATTTTAGTGATGTTATCGATGCTAGTATCAGTGCTGTCACCATATGGTAAAAATATAATGCCATCGTCATCTTGATGAAAATGCACAAGTGCATCTTCAAAGCTCGCTTCATTACTCCAGCCTTTGGTATACTTCCATGGCAAGCCAAAATGTAAACCTAGGTCACTTTTTGCATCTAGATCGATTGCAATAACGTCAACATCAGACTTTTTTAGCACGCACGCTAAATTTGCAACCACAGAGGTAGTGCCTAAACCGCCTTTGATACCTTTAACGAAAACTCTTTGCAACGGAAGTTTTACCTATCTTTAATTGAACTAACTTATGTGTTTAGTTCGTTGTTTATTTCTTTAAGTAATGCGTACTTATTAATTGTATTATTATTTTGCTGTTTGTTTACAATTTCTATGTAGTCATCACTCTTTCCACCAAAACGTAGTGCAAGGTTTTCTATGTCACTTGATGTTAACGTTTGTGAGTTTTTAGGCGTCAAGTTATTCATTATTACCTTTACAGTTACTTTAATTATTTTGATTAAAAGTGGACAATATTTGGCTATTATATATAGAATAACGGTTAAAACTAGTAAAAAAGTATTTTTTATAGGGCGTTTTAAGTGCATAACTTTAACATAACGGGATTAGAGCCTGCTGCAAAAGAGTTAAAATCGGCTTCAAGTTATGCTGTTTTAGCCCCTTTAGACAATTTTGTAATCGAATTGGCGTTACATTCAATTAACCAAAGCTTGGTTAATGATATATATATAGTTTCCCAAGAGATTGAATCATTTTTTGATTCTTCTTTTTCTGCATCGTTAAATTATGCTTATAAGCATAATAGAGTACACCCTTTTTCGTTGGCCTCAGAAACACAGAATCATTCTATAGAGAAAATTAATTCAGGTATTATAAAAGAAATAAGTGCTTATAAACGCCTAAACAAAGCGCTTATTTTTGTTCATTTTAATACAGCACAGTTAAGCAGTACTGACGAGAAAAGCTTAGAGTTGATGATGAGGCAGTACAACGATTTTGTTCGTAGTACGGGAGCTACATTATTATTTTTAATTTCGGGACCTGATATTGCAAATTATCGCTTTTTATTTAGACGATTAAACAATGTATTTGATGGGCTGGTATTTGTTGATAACGACTCTGCGGTTCGAGTACTTGAATATGATTATTGGCGTCACAGTAGGGGGGTTATTGCTGGTGAACATTACCAATTATTATTAAGTGGTAATCAGTTTGTTGTACAAACTGGAATGCCAAGCGAAAGTAAAACACTTAAACACTCAGACTTTGCCGATGAAGACGATGTTTGGCTCGTGCAAAGTGCTGTGCCCGAAGGTACTAAGTTACCGATGCATTATAAAAGCGTAAAAGATAATAATGATTTATTTAATAAAGGCCCAAAAGTAGAAGCAGCCACCTTAATTTTTGCAGTTACGCGTTACACCGATTTGGCGCTATTGGGTAAGCAGTGTTTTGAACTTAGAAAAAACTGCGGACGATGGTTAAAGCTTGTTATTCAAAATGTTGATGGTGTTATTCGCCATCAAGATGAGTGCTTATTTTTAACCTTGGGTGTAAATCTAATTTTGTATAGCTTTTCAGAGCCTTCGCGTTTGCTTTCACAAGTGCAATCTATTCAAGGTTTTAAGTTTTCAAGGCCTTTACCTTCCTCAGTTGAGGATGTTTTAAAATACACTGAAAATACCTTTTCGAAAGGATATTTACCTTTCATCGAGTTTACGAAACAAGTAGAAATTCATAGTGACTCAGCCGTTAATTTAGGTGTTAGTGGTGTGCTAGTGAAACTTGAGCTACTACCAAGAATTGACCCTATTCATCCTTTGCATTTATTTCATATTAAGCGCGAAGGTGATGTATTTAGCATTGCAGATAATACAGTTTATTTATATTTGCATGCTTGTAGAGAAAATGACGTTGATAATGCAATTAAGCATTTGTTTAAATTAAAAACGAGTGATTTTTTTGTACAGCAAAATATAATTTCTGACCACTTTTACATTCAACAAGAATGTAAACAGTTAAGGCGATTTTATAAAGGTAAGAGTGTTGTAGATTTCTCGCAAAAACTTGCTGAGAATGATAGCTATAAATTTGCACCTGATATAGCAAACAGCGTTACTGAAAATATTAACACCCCAGAATTTTCTAGTAAAAGCCGCCCAGATGCTAAGCCTTTTATAATGAAACTAAGAGATAACTTATGAGTATGAATCAGCTTTTAATTACCGTGTTTCTTGCAATGGTGCTTGGCGCGGTGCTTTGTATGCTAGGCAAATACATTTTATCTCAAATAACAAAATATTATTATAAGCTTACTTTTAAACATGAAGTACTAGAGCCTTATACACCAAATACAGTAAAAAAGGATAAGCAGTGAAATTATCAGGTTTAGGGGTTTGGAACCTTTATTTTTTAGTTAAGTTTGCTCTGTTTTATTACGGTGCAATTGATTTTAACGTACTAACTAATGCCGCTTTTGCTGCATTGCTTGCGATTAAATTTAAACAGCCATTAATAGAGAAGGCAAAACATATACTAGGTGCTGTGTTTGCTGTGGTGTTACTTTATCAAGACTCATGGTTGCCACCAATAAACAGGTTGACCAAACAAGCAGGTAACGTTCAAGATTTTAGTTTTGGTTACTTTATCGAGCTATTAACCCGAGTTATTAGCGTTGATATGTTGTTGGCTTTGTTCGTAATTAGTGTGTGTTTTTGGTATACATCGCAATGGATACGCTTTACCACCGTGACTATTGTTGGGCTGTTAGTTGTAGGGTGGCAAGGAGATAACTCTCAATCACAATTCGTTAATAATGTGGCAACCCCTGAACCGGTTACCCAAAATCAAAGTAATCCTCAAACGCAAGTGATCACTCAGGCAGCGCAATCTCCCGATCAAAAGCTCGCTGATTTTTATCAACAACAAAGCTTACTAATGAGCCACTTTCCAAACCAAGTGAATGGTGAGCTGTTTGATGTAATTATTTTGAATATATGCTCAATGGCTGTTGCTGATTTAAATGCTATTGGTGTAAGTGTTACTGATATGTATAAAGACTTTGATGTGGTGTTTTCAGACTTTAACTCGGCTACGTCATACAGTGGACCCGCTGCAGTAAGGCTGCTGCGCGCTAGTTGTGGGCAAACGAGTCAAACAGCATTATTTAAAGAGGCACCTGAACAATGTCACTTGTTTAAAAACCTAGAGAAACTAGGTTATCAAAACAATGTTGTGATGAATCACGACGGACATTTTGATGAGTTTAAAGGTTTAATAAATAAGTACGGTGGCCTAGATAGTACGCCATTTAATATAGATTCAATGCCAGTGGCGCTACGAGGTTTTGATAATAGTCCTATTTACTCAGATGAAGCTGTGCTGGATGGTTGGTTAGAGCAAGCTGAAGATTGTAAGCCGTGTGCGATGTACTACAACACCACAAGTTTACATGATGGTAATCAGCTAGAGAATCAACCAAGGGTTAATAGTAAAGAGACATACCCAATCAGACATAAAAACTTGTTTGCTGATATTAACCAATTTGTAAAAAAATTAGAAAAACGCGGTCGCAACGTTATGTTAATGATAGTGCCTGAACACGGCGCTAATTTAAAAGGTGACAAAGTACAGTTTGCAGGTTTACGTGAAATCCCAAGCCCAGCAATTGTGTCGGTACCTGTAGCAATTAAATTTATAGGCCCAGACGTACAAAACTATTCGCAAATTGTGGTTGATGATTCAACAAGTTACTTTGCGCTTTCAGAGCTGGTAAGTAAGGCGCTGCAAACTGATGTATTTGGTGGGAATAATAGTGTTGCTAATTTGCTTGAAAACCTACCCACAGCACCTAAGGTTGCTGAAAACGAAGGCACAATAATGATGTATGTTAACCAACGACCATTCATACAATTAGATGGTGGTGATTGGTCAGCTTACCCACAAGGTAAGTAGTCTCATAATAAGATTTAACAAATAGCACTGGTATAGTTAAATATCAGTGCTACTTTTCTTCATTTAATTACATTTCAACTTATCGCTTTCGCAGTCTGTTTTGTCCAAAAATGTTTACAATAAGCTACCTTCTCAAAGCGACTTAGCGTATTATTCAGCTAATATAGTTTTTCCTTCTTTGAGGATGTATGCGTCTAGATATTCACTGTGCTGATCGAATTGGTATTGCTCAAGAAATCCTTAATATATTAGTTAACTACAGCGTTGATCTAAAAGGAATTGAAGTTGATTCTGTAAATTGTCGTATGTACGTTAGTTTTCCCGAAATAGAATTTGAACAATTTCAAAAAATTATGCCATCGATACGTTTAATCGACGGCGTACATGACGTGCGTACCACTGCGTTTTTACCATCAGAGCGTGAACACAACGAATTAAATACTTTGCTACGCGCATTGCCTGATGGCGTTATCTCTATTGATGCTAAAGGTTGGGTACGCTTATGCAACGATGCAGCATGTAAGGACTTACAGTTAATTGAAAAAGAAGTTATTGGTGCAAATATTAATAACTTACTTAAAGGCTTTAACTTTACACGTTGGCTAGAAGGTAAAGAAGTGCTCGGGCAAACCACACGCGTTGAAGTGGCGGGTGAGGATTTTATTGCAGACATTTTACCAATTGCAGTCCCTCAAGGTAGTGAAGGTGATGTGCTTGCGGGTGCGGTTATTAACATTAAATCGCAAAGCCGCTTAGGGCAGCAGGTCAGTGCATTTAGACGCTACGGGCAAGAAAGCTTTGCTACTATTCATAACTTTAGTACGGCAATGCGCCGAGTTGTGCGCGAAGCACGCAAAATGGCGCAACTAGAAGCCCCTATTTTGATTACTGGTGAAACTGGCACAGGTAAAGAGTTATTAGCTAGAGCGTGCCATTACGCATCTAATCGCTCTGTTAAGCCTTTTATTGCGCTATCGTGTGCTTCACTTCCTGATGATGTTGCTGAGTCTGAATTATTCGGTTATGCCGGGTACGAAGAAAACGCAGCGCCAAAGCGTGGTGTATTAGAGCAAGCTGATGGTGGAACTGTATTTTTAGATGAGGTTGGCGAAATGTCGACTCAACTACAAACTAAGTTACTGCGTTTTTTACAAGATGGTACGTTTAGAAAAGTAGGCGATGAGAACGAAGTTAAAGTAAATGTACGTATTGTTGCCGCTACTCAAAAAGACTTACCTGCAATGGTACAAGAAGGGGTTTTTAGAGAAGACTTATATTACCGTATAAACGTGCTTACTTTAGAAATAGCGCCACTAAGAGATAGAAAAGCAGATGTAGGGCCACTTGCAGAGCATTTTATTCAAAAATACGCACAACAAAATGGTCATGCAATTCCTGTTTTATCACAAGAATGTTTAAGCTTTTTACAAGAGTACCCGTGGCCTGGAAATGTACGTCAGCTGGAAAATGCAATTTACCGTGCAGTGTCGTTACTAGATGATAGCGAGCTTCGCGTAGAGCATTTGCAGTTACCAACTTTTACTCATGATTTAGGGTATTTAGAGTCTGATTTTGAAGGCTCACTAGATCAAGCTGTTAAACGTTTTGAGGCGACTTTACTTCGCAAACTCTACCCCGCTTACCCAAGCTCACGTCAGTTAGCTAAGCGATTGGGCCTAAGTCACACCGCTGTAGCTAATAAGTTACGTGATTACGGGATTAATCGAAAAACAGTAAAAGTGTAATTGACTTAAAGAAATTAAAATATGGGGACTAATTTTTAGTGCCCATATTTTTTGTTACCCCATCAATTGCAATCGTCTCAATACCTTCTTCGTTAAAGTTCATTACGATACTGGCGTTATTACGAGTGAAAAAATAGCTACGGCCATTTAGCTCAATAACATAGTCACCTTTTACCGGATCGCTAAACTGCTGCTTTTTTAGAGTGACTGTATGTTCGCCAATTTGCCATTCAAACTCCTCAATAAACCCATTATTAAATTCTTGAACCCATACTTGGCTGTCATCTTTTGAAAGCGTGATGGCGACAGAATAAGAGCTAGGAATTTGCTCCATATTGTAACTTTTAGATCCAATAGTGAATTTCTCAGCTTTTTGCTGCCATTCAAAACCAAATTTAAATTCTTTAACTACACCGGTAGGGTAAGTTACTGAGCCTTTACCTGGTAACGAGAAATCGGCAAAAGCATTGTAGCTAGGGACTAATAGGGCCAGTGCAGCGATAATTTTTAGTTTTGATTTCATTAGTTATCTTTTTTATTGTAATAATGATTTAAGATTAAAGTAGAATATTCGTCTTCGCAAGGGGCTATGCTACACTCGAATAAATTTAACTGGTAAGACCTTTTTTGTGAACTTATATATTCGACTTTTATTATTATTTTTCAAAATTAAACGCAATAAGCAATATCAAAATCTACTTGATACAGTAGATATTGATTACAAAGCTTTGCCGACTGATTGTGATATTAATCTACATTTAACGAACTCACGCTATCTTGCGATGATGGATTTATCTCGCACGTGGATGACGGAGCGTGTTGGCTTACTAAAGCAAATAATGAAGCGTCGTTGGTTTCCGATTGTTAACGCAACTGCTATTACTTATATCCGCGATATTAAACCTATGCAGCGATATACAATAAGTACTAAGTTAGTTGGCTGGGATCATAAATACTTTTATATTGAGCAAAAGTTTCACTCAGAGCGAGGCTTACATGCTATTGCTTATGTACGCGGTGTATTTAAAAGTAAAAAGGGTATTATAAGCATTGAAGAAATGCTTGAAGTTGCTGGTTTTGATGGGCAAACACCTATATTGCCAAGTGAAGTAATGCACTGGAAAGAAATGTTAGAGCAGAAAAAGTTAAGTAACCTGCCCTAATCTCTACAAATGAAAAAAAAGGCCTTTCGGCCTTTTAACACACATTGTAATTGGGCAACTATGTACTACTTTATATATGCTTTAAAAGCTGTACCTAACACCAAACATAGCCACAACAGGGTCAAGCTCAACAGTTGATGTAAGCGCTTTTGCACCATTAGCATAAACAGTGGCATCGGTATCAATATCCATAATTGATACCATGGCGTGTAAACCCCAGTTTTTATCAATTTTATAGTTAGCACCTACCTGAGCCATAAAGCCAAACGAATCATCTAACTTTACTTCTACATCGTCTGTTCCTAGTGTTGCTTTAAGTGCTTGAGAGGGTTGCTCATCAAAAAATGCAGTGTAGTTTATGCCTACGCCTATAAAAGGTCTTAGCGCATAGCTTGTATCTAAAAAGTGGTATTGTGCAACCAATGACGGTGGAAGTTGTTTTATATCTGCAATTTTATTGCCTGCTAAGCCGCCTGCGCCATTTACATCGTGTGAAAACGGTGTTGCTGCTATCAGTTCTAACACCCATTGATCGTTAAATGCATAATCTACGGTGATACCTAGTTGAGTATCTGAATCACCTTTAAGGCCTAGCGTAGGTGCTTCATTAATCGCTGAGCTACTGTTATCAGGGTTTACGTTAATAGCGCCAACATTTACGCTAAAGTTAGCGTGTGCAGCTGGAGAGAGTGCTAATAAAGAGGTTAATAATGCGATGCTAATTTGAGTTTTCATGTTGTTCTCCAAGAACTACTGTTTGATTGGCGCTATTATTACCGAGCAATAAATATGAAAACCTGTTCTAGATCAAAGTTTAAAAAGCATTTGAAGCTTATAAAATGTTTTATTGATTTAGATTAATTTTAGTGTCGTTATGCTTTTGTAAAGATTGACATATTTATTTAATTAACAGTCACATGAATATAAGGCAGGCACTGCCTTGTCATAATCTCGTGTTTAACCAAGGGTCTTAATAAACAAGAAAATATGTTTTTAGCAGGGTACAAAAATAATTTAAACACCCGACATTTAAAAAGCATTGGAAGACTTAAACGCGATTGAGTCGGTATTTATAATTAAATATTAACCGAGTACTTTATAAGGCATAAAATACTCGGTGCACTGACTTTACTTATCAATAGTTATTCTAAATAACGTTTAGCTTTGTTTTCTTTCACACTTTTAAGATCGACTAATACCAATCCATCAATACAATTATTAAAATCGGGATCAATGCTGAAGCTTAAAAATTGTACACCGCCAGGGTTGCAAAGCTCAGTATATTGTTTAAATAAAGTAGGGACTTGAGCGCCCATATTAGCTAACACATGCTTTAACTCTACAAAATCTTCTTTAACATCGTTTCCATTAAAAAGAATATTGCATTGAGTTAGCTGTTGCTCAGTTAATTTAAGCTCATTATTAGGCGTAGCTAGTTCTATACTGCTTTTATAATAATGTTGATAGAAATAAACGAGCATGGCTTTGGCTTGCTCAGGTAGAGCGTTGGATACACTTACAGCCCCAAATAGATATCTATACTGTGGGTAGTTTTTTATAAAAGCACCAATACCGTACCATAAATAGTCAAGACTCTTACGTCCCCAATACTTAGGTTGTACAAAACTTCGACCAAGCTCAATTCCTTGTTTTAGATAGGGCGTCATAGCGTCGGTGTAAGAAAATAAACTATCGGTATATAAACCTTCACGTCCATGTTTTTGTATTATCTGTTGTGCGCAGGCTAATCGATAAGCACCTACTAGCTCTAGTTGCATAGGGTCCCACAGTACAAGGTGTTGGTAATCCATATCGTATTTATCTATATCACGACGCTTACCGCTTCCTTCACCTACTGCTCTAAATGCTATTTCTCTGAGGCGTCCTAGCTCTCTAAAAATAGGTGAACTACCTACATATTGATATAGATGAATGTGCATGCCATCGTGTGTTTTACCCAGAAGCTGACATTGCTCAATTGCTCTTTTTAGTTCTTTTCTACACTCAGGCACAGCAATAGGTGTTTGTGTTTTTAGCGGCAGTGTTTTTTTAGTTGTAAGCCTATAAAGCTGCTTACGTATGAGGTTTACAATTTCTTTATCTTTAAGGTTTTCTATTAAGTAGGATTCAGGAGGGATAGAAGCACCAATCTCAAACTCTAAAGATTTTTTGCGCTGCTTAAACATTTCTGTCACTAATAATAAACTTGCCAGAGGCTTGTAAATCATTGATGTACCATAAAAAAGTGGACTATTTTTGGCTTTAATAAAAATAGGTAAAATGGGGCAGTTGGCTTTTTTTGCCATACGTAAAAAACCGCTATTCCATTTGCAATCCTTAATACCGGTTGGTCCTAGGCGCGACACTTCCCCTGCAGGAAATATAAGTAAGGCACCTCCGCCTTTTAAATGGTTTTGTATATTACTAAGCTCTTGCTTTTTACTCATACCAGATAAGTTATCAACAGGGAGTAAAAGAGAATGCATTGCGCTGACCGACATTAACATGCGGTTTGCGACTACTTTTAAATCTTGCCTTACTGTAGAGAGTACTTTGATAAGTGCTAAAGCATCTAGTGAACCAATAGGGTGGTTAGCAACAATAACAAGTTTATCCTCGTTAGGAATATGTTCTATCTGCTTAGGTTTATAGCGCGTATCAAAATTGAGTTCATCAAGTACTTGCTCAACAAATTCTAACCCTTGTAGGTGAGGGTACGTATTACCAAAGGTGATAAACTCTTGCTCATGCAATAAGTAACCTAAGCCCTTTTTTACTAAACCTTTTACTTTTGGAGAGTTCTCTAGTTGTGGTAAGTTTGCTGCAATTACTTTATCAACACTTATCATATTAACCTCATATTCCGTTTGGTCTATTCGCTATACATGTAAGATTAAAAAAAGGGTGTGACAGTTACTTTGCAGTAGTGTGACTTTTTAAAGTACTAAATTATAAACTGTGAATTGCTAGGAGAATTTATGTCGGTATTGGTGGCTATAACGGGGCGCAACAACGAAAAGCTAATAACGAAGTTACAAGAGCGATTACCAAATACATTGATAGAGCAATGGCCTGATTGCAAAAACGCAAATAATGTGGATTTTGTACTTGCGTGGAATGCTCCTGAGTCTCTGTGGCCGCAGCTGCCTAACTTAAAAGCTGTGTCGTCATTTGGTGCAGGCGTAGACAGTATCGATTTAACATTATTACCTGAACATGTCGAAGTAGTACGTATTGTTGACATGCAACTAGCTGAAGATATGGCGGAATATGTACTTACACATGTCTTAGCTCAAAAATTACGCTTAAAAGAGTATTACACTAAACAAACACAGCAAACATGGAAGCCAAAACGAGCTTTTAGTAATAAACATGTTGGTATACTTGGATTTGGCGAATTAGGTAAAGCATGTGCGCAAAAACTTGTAACTAATGGTTTTAAAGTAAGTGCCTGGGCGCAAAGTAATAAAAACACGACTAATGTCGAGGTTTATTATGGCGATGAAGGACTTAGCGATATGCTTTGTAAGATTGATTATCTCGTGTGCTTATTACCTCTTACGCAGGCAACGAAGGGTATTATTAATCACTCAATGCTCGCTAAGCTACCTTCACATGCTGTTGTTATTAATGTGGCACGTGGTGCTCATGTGGTTGAGCAAGATTTATTAAATGCATTAAATAACGATAGCTTACGCGCTGCTACCTTGGATGTTTTTGACCAAGAACCTTTAACGCAGAACCACCCTTACTGGGGAAACCCCAAAATAACACTTACACCACATTGTGCCGCGCTATCTGATTTAAATAGCGTTATAGACCAAATAGCCGATAATATTGAACGTTTGAATAAGGGCTTAGCACTTAATAATTCAGTGGATAGAACTAAAGGTTATTAGCTGATAGCTAATTAGTTTAAAAAACAGCTTGTTAACATTTGTAATTTTCATTAATGTAAAAGATATTCTCACTAATAAAAATATAAAGAGGGTGTTATGAAATCCAATCAAAGTGGGGCTAAATTAAGCCTCGTTGTTATTTCAATTATCGTGCTAGGTGTTTCAGCTTGGTTTAATCAGGCTAACGCTGAAGATAGTCCATCTAAAACACAAACCCAAAGTGAATTAACAATAGCAGATTAACCTAGCTTATTAGGTATTTTCGTCTCTCTTCTCGTTTCTCTCAACAGTACATGCACAGCACCATTATTGTAGTGGTGCTTTAGTGGCGTTTAATATTGTCCTGATCCAACGTGTTTCTAATATTTTAAAAATTAGCAATAAAAAAGCCCAGCAATGCTGGGCTATTAAATATTCTAAGGAAAAGTTGTTAACTTTGGGTTACATTAAATTGCCCAAATGTATAAACTTTAAACAAGTAAAAAGTGTTGATCAACACTAAACTCATATTTGAAATAACGCTCGACGACATAAGATCTAGGCTAAATGATAAGAACAATAAACCACATGCACTAATGGCGGCAACGCGCAGCAGTGTTATCTGGTTAATAAAGAATGCACCTAAACCTAGTGCAAGTAGTGTAGTATTTAAAAGCCAATCTAGCTCGTTTAGCATGGTCGTTTCAATAGTTCAGTTGTTGAAAAAAGGAGCGCCATTATGTTGATCTTTTGCACACCTTTCAACCAAGTAATTTTAAATTTTCAGATTAGTTTTTTTAATGCTAAAAGTAACTGCCAATTGCCGAAAACAAACCATTGTCAGCAATTACTTGATACTTTTGACAGCTCTGTGGTTTTTGTAAATCACTGCATAAATAAAGGGATTCACGGCTAGAATCATAGTTGGGGTGCAAGTTGGAATCAATTAAAGTAGCTCCGTAACCCAAAAGTCCAGGCCAGTATACACTCTCACTTACCATCCCTAATTTTTTATAGGTGAGCAAGGTTGGTTTTGGAAAAGCTAAAATTATTACAATAACAATGGCCAGAGATATAAATAGCCCCTTTTTTGACTTTGTTTTTTGGCTAGTGCCATTGTTTATGTTTGTTTTTTCCGCTGCGGGTATAGAGCGCTGAGTAGGGCGTTGCGGCTTTCTTTTTTGCGCTGTTTTTTTTCTTGTTGGTGCTTTACCTAGCAACGACTGTTTATTTGGGGTTTTAGACATAAAGCAAATCTGGCCTTTTTTCCGTAGGTCTCTATAATTAAATGAGCAAATTTATATACTAAGCTAATTATTATGATAACTTAAAGTTAGCTTATAGCCTACGAGGAATAAAGATGAATACGCAGCTATCAATTTTAATTGTAGATGACGTTAGCACAGTGCGTAGTTTTTTGAGCCAAACGCTCATGCACTTAGGGATAGATAACGTAAAGGAAGCATCTACTGCCTCACAATGTATTAGTGAGTGCCAGGCTGCAAATTATAATATCATTTTTTTAGACATAGAACTGCCGGACGGCGATGGCAAAGATTTGATTGCACAAATCAATGAATTAAGCCCTGAGACAAATGTTGTAATGGTATCTGCACATTCAGGTATTGAAAATGTTAAGGATGCAATTGATAAAGGCGCTAAAGGATTTGTAGTGAAGCCGTTTACACCTAAAAAAATAGCGGCAATGCTTAAGAAGTTTTATCCAGACTTGGAAAATGTATGACACCAATCTGTTTAAATATTTATGTCGACTGTTATTAAAGTACGAGTTTAAATCTTAGATAAAAAAAAACCGGCAAAAGCCGGTTTTTTATATTCAATCAAAAACAAATTATAGAGCTTTAATCTTAGCTGCTATACGGCTCTTATGACGAGCTGCTTTGTTTTTGTGAATTAGACCCTTAGTTGCGTAACGGTCTAGGATAGGTGTAGCAACAGAAAAAGCTTGCTGTGCAGCTTCTTTATCGCCCGCTTCAATAGCAACAATTACTTTTTTGAAGTAAGTGCGCATCATTGAACGACGGCTTGCGTTGTGCTGACGGTTTTTTTCGCTTGTGATAGCGCGTTTTTTTGCAGACTTGATGTTAGCCAAGGTTTGCTCCTAACAATCTTAAAATAAAGCTTAAATTAAAGGCCGTGGAATATGCCTGTTTCTATCATGGATGTCAATTTAAATTTAACAATCCAAGAAAAACTGCACCATATAACGAGCATCAATTTGCCGCTTTAGCAGTTAATATAGACATTGTAACAAAGCACAGACCCCCAGCCTAGTGCTTTAAAGCGATTTATAAAAAAGACTGTGGCATAATCGCCTATCTTGAGGATTTTTGAGTAGGTTTAAGGTGTCAAAAGGTTTATTTCGCTCTGGTATGATTGTTAGTTGTATGACTATGATATCGCGTATTTTAGGGCTCGTTCGAGATGCTGTCGTTGCCAATTTATTAGGCGCAAGTGCAGCGGCTGATGTTTTTTTATTTGCTAACCGTATTCCTAATTTTTTACGCCGTTTATTTGCAGAAGGTGCCTTCGCACAAGCATTCGTACCTGTGCTAAGTGAAATTAAAGAACAGCAAGGCGACGACAAGGTCAGACTTTTTGTTGCACAAGCAGCAGGCACATTAGGAACCATTTTACTAATTGTCACTATTATAGGTGTTGTTGCTTCTCCTGTTATTGCAGCATTATTTGGTACCGGTTGGTTTATAGATTGGTGGCAAGGCGGACCTAATGCCGAAAAATTTGAACTTGCAAGTTCACTACTTAAACTTACATTCCCCTATTTATTTTTTGTAAGCTTAGTTGCACTTAGTGGTGCGGTTATGAATGTGTATAACCGTTTCGCTGTTGCTGCTTTTACACCAGTTTTGCTTAATGTTTCTATTATTACGTGTGCAATTTTTTTACATGATAAATTTTCAGTAGGTGCTTATGCACTTGCCATAGGTGTATTTGTCGGTGGTGTAGTGCAACTACTATTTCAACTACCGTTCTTGTATCGCGCTAAAATGTTGGCGCGTCCGCGCTGGGCATGGCAAGACGAAAACGTAAAAAAAGTACGAAAACTTATGCTACCGGCTTTGTTTGGTGTCTCTATTAGTCAAATTAATCTGTTGCTAGATACCATGATTGCGTCATTACTGATGACGGGTTCAATTGCGTGGCTTTATTATTCAGACCGCTTAATTGAATTTCCGCTGGGATTATTTGGTATTGGTATTGCGACAGTTATTTTACCGGCGCTTTCTAAACTACATAGCAGTAAAAAAAGTAGCGACTTTCAGCATACTCTCGATTGGGGAGTTCGTTTTGTTATATTTTTAGGCCTACCAGCAATGATAGGTTTAATGATCATCAGTCCACTTATTATTACCGTGTTGTTCGACCACGGTGCATTTAAAGAAGACAGTGTTGATCATGTCAAAGCTGTAAGCTTAGGCGTAGTCGCATATTCGGTCGGTCTTGTAAGCTTTATGCTAATAAAAGTACTCGCTCCTGGCTTTTATGCTCGTCAAGATACAAAAACACCGGTGCGTATTGGTATTATTACCTTAGTACTTAATATGGTGTTTAACATTATGCTGGCTCCTTTCATTGGTTATTTAGGGTTGGCACTTGCTACTTCGTTATCGGCTAGCTGCAATGCATTTTTATTATACAGACAGCTTAAAAAAGAAAATGTATACCAGTTCTCATCAATGAGTATGCGTTTTACACTTAAATGTGTTGTTGCAAGTATTGTTATGGGAGCTGTCACATGGTTTGTGAGCAGTTACTATTATTGGGCTACATGGGCCTTTACACAGCAAGTAATATTATTAGTAGCGCTAGTGGCTTTGGCAGGTATTAGCTACTTTGCAATGCTATTTGTGATGGGCGTTAGACTAAATACGATAAAAAGTGTAGCAATTACTGAATCAAACTAAAAAAAAGATTATAATCGGCAACTCTGCGGCTTTAATCATTTTTTAGCCGTAATTAATAGCTCGCTAAACAAGGCATTAGGTGGCATGGAGTTAATTAGAGGTATACACAATATTCGCCCACACCATTTTGGTTGTGTGTTAACTATTGGTAATTTTGACGGCGTTCATTTAGGCCACGCAGAAGTATTAAAAGGTTTACTTAGCGATGCTAAAGCGCATAGTTTGCCTAGCACTGTAATGCTGTTTGAACCCCAGCCACAAGAGTTTTTTGCTAAAAACAATGCCCCTGCACGGTTAACGCGCTTACGAGATAAGTTACGTTTATTGAGTGATTTAGGTATTGAGCGAGTTATTTGCATTAGCTTTAATCAGCAATTTGCAAACATGCATGCTGAGCAATTCGTTAATGAGATTTTGATTAAAAAGTTAGGTGTTAAAGCACTTACTGTTGGTGATGATTTTAAGTTTGGAAAGCAACGCCAAGGTAACTTTCACTTACTTACTAGCATGGGTGAGCAAGCGGGCATGGATGTAAAAAGCACCGCGAGCTTTCGTCAATTAAATGCTAGAGTAAGCAGCACTTTAATACGAGATGCTTTAGCATCCGGTGACTTAGGAAGTGCTAAAATAATGCTTGGTCACGATTATGCTATTTCTGGGCGTGTTATACATGGTTGGAAAAGAGGGCGTGAACTCGGTTTTAGAACGGCAAATATAGCCCTAAAACGCCAAGTGTGTCCTGTCAACGGAGTGTTTGCAGTGCAAGCAACGATTGCAGGAAAACAGATTTTTGGAGTTGCAAATGTAGGCAATAAGCCGACATTTAATGGAACTCGTGCATTATTAGAAGTTCACCTTTTTGATTTTGCACAGGATATTTACGGACAATTTATGCATGTGGAGTTAATAAAAAAACTTCGCGATGAGAAAAAATTCGAGACATTAACACAATTAACGGCGCAAATAGCAACTGATGTTGCTGCCGCTAAGCAGTGTTTTGGTTTAAATCAGGTAGCCGATAGAGACGGAATGTAGGATAAATGAGCGACTATAAACATACTTTGAACTTACCGGAAACACCGTTTCCAATGCGTGGCAATTTGGCACAACGTGAACCAAAAATGCTTAAAGCATGGTATGAGGACGACCTTTATGGTCAAATTCGCAGCGCTAAGAAAGGTAAAAAAACCTTTATTTTGCATGACGGCCCTCCGTATGCAAATGGCGATATCCATTTAGGCCACTCAGTTAATAAGATATTAAAAGATATTATTGTTAAGTCTAAAACATTATCTGACTTTGATTCACCATTAGTTCCAGGTTGGGATTGTCATGGTTTACCAATCGAGTTAATGGTTGAGAAAAAAGTAGGCAAGCCGGGTGTAAAAGTTACTGCGAGTGAGTTTCGTGAAAAATGCCGTGCATACGCTAAAAAACAAGTTGAAGGTCAAAAAGTTGATTTTAAACGTTTAGGCGTATTTGCAGATTGGGATAAGCCATATTTAACAATGAACTTTGACTTTGAAGCGAATGCAATTCGTGTGCTTGGTCGAATTATTGAAAAAGGTCATTTGCATAAAGGCGCCAAGCCTGTGCATTGGTGTACAGACTGCGGCTCTGCATTAGCAGAAGCAGAAGTTGAATACCAAGATAAGCAGTCACCAGCAATCGATGTGCGTTTTACATTTGTTGATCAAGATGCTGTTGTTAGTGCCTTTGATCTGGCTGATGGTCATAAAGGTGAAGGCAGTGTTGGTACTGTTATTTGGACAACAACACCGTGGACGCTTCCTGCAAACCGCGCTGTGGCTGTGCATGCCGATTTAGAGTATGCGTTAGTACAGGTTGAAGATGAAGGCGTACAACAACGCCTAATTTTAGGTTCTGAGCTTGTTAAAGATGCTATGGACCGTTTTGGTTTTAATCACTTTCACGTACTAGGGTATGTAAAAGGTGCAGCGCTTGAAAACTTGCAAGTAGCCCATCCTTTTTATGATTTTAATGTACCAGTGATTGTTGCAGAACACGTAACTACTGATTCAGGTACTGGTGTTGTACATACCGCCCCAGGCCATGGTCAAGAAGATTTCGTGGCAGGCTTAAATTACAACCTTGAAGTGGCTAACCCTGTTGGTGCAAATGGTGTTTATTTACCAGATACCGAACTTTTTGCAGGTCAGCACGTATTTAAGGCGAATGCGAGCGTAATTGAAGTGTTAAAAGAGCGTGGTGCGCTTATGCATCACCATGCGCTTACGCATAGTTACCCACATTGTTGGCGCCACAAAACACCAATCATTTTCCGTGCTACACCGCAGTGGTTTGTAAGTATGGATCAGGCTAACTTACGTCAAGATTCTCTTGCTGAGATTAAAAACACGCAATGGTTACCAGAGTGGGGCGAAAGCCGTATTTCTAACATGGTTGAAAGCCGCCCAGATTGGTGTATTTCTCGTCAGCGTACTTGGGGCGTTCCTATTGCATTGTTCGTTGATAAAGACACCGGTGCACTTCACCCAAATACACAAGAGTTAATTGCTCAAGCAGCAGAGCTTGTTGAAAAGTCTGGTATACAAGCATGGTACGATTTAGAACCAGCTACTTTACTTGGTGAAGAAGACGCCAAGCAATACATGAAAGTGCAAGATACGCTAGATGTATGGTTTGACTCAGGTGTGTCACACGCTTGTGTAGTAGATGCACGTGAAGACCTGGTTGGTCCAGCTGACTTATACCTTGAAGGTTCTGATCAGCACCGTGGTTGGTTTATGTCATCAATGATGACATCTGTGGCTATTAATGGTCATGCGCCATACCGCCAAGTATTGACTCATGGTTTTACTGTTGATGAAAACGGCCGCAAAATGTCTAAGTCACTAGGTAATGTTATTTCACCACAAAATGTGATGAATAAACTAGGTGCTGACATTCTACGTTTGTGGGTGGCTTCTACCGATTACACGGCAGAAATGACTGTGTCGGATGAAATATTTAAACGCTCAGCCGATCGTTACCGCCGTATTCGTAACACCAGCCGTTACTTGCTTGCTAACCTAAATGGTTTTAACCCAGAAACAGATCAAGTAGCTGTTGATGATATGGTTGAGCTTGATAAGTGGATTGTTGGCCGCGCAGCTCAGTTGCAAGACGAAATTTTAGCCGCATACGACAGCTACCAAATGCTATTAGTAACTCAAAAGCTAATGAACTTCTGTACGGGTGAGCTTGGCTCGTTCTATTTAGATGTTATTAAAGATCGTCAATATACAGCTAAGAGTGATAGCCATGCACGTCGTTCTTGTCAAACTGCGCTTTATCATATCGCAGAAGCAATGACGCGTTGGATGGCACCTATTATGAGCTTTACCGCACAAGAAATTTGGGAAGCGTTACCGGGTGAGCGTAGTGACTACGTATTTACATCAGTTTGGTACGATGGCTTACAAGCGCCAACAAATAGCCAATTTAGTAACGATGATTGGTTAGAGATTTTAACTGTACGTGACGAAGTAAACCGCTTATTAGAAGCTGCACGTAAAGAAGAAGTAATTGGTGCAACACTTCAAGCAACGGTGAATTTATTTACGGGTAAAGAGCTTGCCGCTAAATTAAACGCGCTTGGTGATGAACTGCGTTTTGTATTGTTAACATCAGCGGTGAATGTTACTGAAGTTGATAGCCAGCCTGCAGATACACAAGCTACCGAAATTGAAGGTTTGTTCATTAGCGTTGCTGCAACAGATGCTGCTAAATGTGAGCGTTGTTGGCATTACAGCGAAGATGTAGGTGTTGAGCCTGCTCATCCTGAAATTTGTGGTCGTTGTGTAAGTAATGTTGACGGCGAAGGTGAAAAGCGTCAATTCGCTTAGGAGTTATTCTTAGTGAGCAAACTAGCCCAAAAAAGTGGTTTAGTGTGGCTTTGGTTGAGTCTATTACTTTTAGTAATAGACTTTGCCAGTAAAACACTTGTTGTAGGGACTATGGCTTATCAAGAGTCTATAAACTTACTCCCTGTTTTTAGTATTACTTATGTACATAACTATGGTGCTGCTTATAGCTTTTTAAGTGAAGCGGGTGGTTGGCAGCGTTGGTTTTTAAGTGCAATTGCCGTTGCTATTAGTGCTTTGCTTGTGTGGTGGCTAAAACGCTTACCTGCTACAAATAAAGTACTATGCGGTGCTTATGCATTGGTACTTGCTGGCGCTATTGGTAATTTATACGATCGTATTGCGTATGGTTATGTAATCGACTTTATTCACGTTTTTTATAAAGACTCACATTTCCCTGTATTCAATATTGCCGATTGCGCTATTTGTATTGGCGCAGCATTATTGTTATTTGACGCCTTCACCGGCGAGAGTCCAAAGGAGCATAAAGCATGAGCCAAGCTGTAATTGGTGAAAACTCGCAAGTTATTTTCCATTTTTCTATTAAATTAGAAGATGGCTCTGCCGCTGATTCTACCAAGGTGCACAACAAACCTGCTAAATTAACAATGGGTGATGGCAGCTTAACGGCAAACTTCGAAAAGTGTTTATTAGGTTTAACTGCAGGCGAAAGTAAAACGTTTGAATTAGAACCTGAAGATGCTTTTGGTCAACCAAATCCAGATAATATTTACTACGTTGACCGTAGTAAGTTTGGTCCAGAAACACCAGCTAAGGTAGGTGCAATTATTGCGTTTACTCAACCTGATGGCACTGAGCTTCCTGGTTTAGTTCGCGAAGTGCAAGGTGAGTCGGTAACGATTGATTTTAATCACCCTTTATCTGGCCAGCGTTTAACGTTTGAAGTTGATATTATTGAGGTGGAAGGTTAATGGAAATATTACTAGCTAATCCTCGCGGCTTTTGCGCTGGTGTTGACCGTGCTATTAGTATTGTTGAGCGCGCTTTAGATATTTTTGAAAAGCCAATTTATGTTCGCCACGAAGTAGTACATAACCGCTATGTGGTTGATGGACTAAAAAGCCGTGGTGCGGTATTTGTTGAAGAGCTTGATCAAGTACCTGACGACAGTATTGTTATTTTTAGCGCACATGGCGTATCGCAAGCGGTTCGCAGTGAGGCTAAACGTCGTGATTTAAAAGTATTTGATGCAACGTGTCCGCTTGTAACTAAAGTGCATATGGAAGTTACACGTGCGAGTCGCAAAGGTATTGAGTGTATTTTAATTGGACATCATGGTCACCCTGAAGTAGAGGGAACAATGGGACAATATGATAACTCAGACGGTGGTATTTATCTTGTTGAAACCGTTGATGATGTTGTTGCGCTTAATGTAAAAAATGCTGAAAATCTTTTTTATTGCAGCCAAACAACACTCTCAGTTGATGACACAGCAGATGTTATTGACGCACTACGCAATAAGTTTCCATCAATTGACGGACCTCGTAAAGATGATATTTGTTATGCAACGCAAAATCGTCAGGATGCTGTTCGTGACTTAGCTGACAAAGTTGATGTGCTATTAGTTGTTGGCGCTAAAAACAGCTCTAACTCTAATCGCTTACGTGAACTTGCAGATAAAATGGGCACTGTTGCTTATTTAATTGATGATGCAACTGATGTGCAAGAGCAGTGGGTTTCAGGTTCTAAATCAGTGGGTGTAACTGCGGGTGCATCTGCGCCAGAAGTACTTGTACAAGAAGTTATAAGCCGATTAAAAGATCTTGGTGGTACGCAGGTTGTTGAAAACCCAGGCGAAGAAGAGAATATCGTATTTGCTGTTCCTGTAGAGCTACGTTAATTTAAAATTTAGATTATAGGAGAGTCGTTATGAGCAAGTCACTAAAAGATGATGGTTTGCTTTTTTCGGCTCTTTTT
The DNA here is from genome assembly GCF_014163745.1 of Pseudoalteromonas sp. SR44-2. NCBI lineage: Bacteria > Pseudomonadati > Pseudomonadota > Gammaproteobacteria > Alteromonadales > Pseudoalteromonadaceae > Pseudoalteromonas > Pseudoalteromonas sp. SR44-2. The sequence continues at coordinate 153,465 of NZ_JACJDW010000007.1, forward strand.
AATGAGCGAGGCGTACTAGCTTCGCTTATTGTTTCTCAAGTTATTGCTATTGTTTTAGCCTTTGCACCCAATGTAGAAGGCGATATTTGGCTTCGACTTGGGATCATTAGTTTGTTTATTCATTTAATTGTTTTAGTCGGTACCTCTTCTTTATATTTTTGTAGATTTTTCTTACAAACGCGCACTCAAACTTTTCAGTTAAGTTTGTTTTTTATCTTTTTTTTATTATCTACGTGCATTTTTAGTATTTTATTTTCCCATTTTGCTTTTGATATAGATGATACAGATAACTTAATTTATTTCACACTTCGCAATTGCATTATAGTGGCTTTGCTGGCGGCTTTATTCGTCCAATTTTTATTAATTCATTTTGAAAAAGAGCAGCAAACTAAAGCGCTTTCTCGAGCTGAACTTGATGCCTTGCAAGCTAGAATACGTCCTCATTTTTTATATAATAGTTTAAACACTGCTGCAGAGCTTACTCATCATGATGCCGATGCGGCAGAGCAGGCTATTTTAGCATTAGCCGCCTTATCGCAGGCTGCAATGCACTCAGGAAAAAATGTATCTCTTGACGATGAAATAACGCTGAGTAAGCAATATATAGCACTTGAAACATGGCGTTTCGGTAATCGCTTAAGAGTTAATTGGCAAATACCCAATGAACTACCTGCATTGAGCATTCCTTGTTTAACCCTGCAGCCATTAATTGAAAATGCAGTATGCCACGGTGTTGAAACAAGTGAGCATGGTGCAGAAATAAAAGTAGAGCTACATATTACTACCGGCTATATAACCATGATTGTTTCTAACCCAATAACAATTTCTAATGCTCAAACTAGGCCTAATAACGGCATGGCGCTTGAAAATATTCGCCAGCGATTAAATATTTATTATAAAAATAAAGCGCAGCTAACAATTACTAATAAAAATGATGTGTTTAGGGTCAAGGTCGTGATCCCTAAGCTTATTGAGGGTAGTGTATGAACGTACTCATTGTTGACGATGAACCTCTTGCGAGATCGCGCTTAATTCGTTTGTTGGCTCATGATAAAAGTATAGTTGTACAAGGCGAGGCAAGTAATGGTAATGAAGCTCTAGTACTTGCTAAAAAGCAAACGCCAGATTTGATTTTTTTAGATGTTGATATGCCTGGTATGAATGGTTTGCAAGTTGCTAATGAGCTCAATAGTTTAACTCTACCTCCTGCTATTGTTTTTATAACTGCTCACCCTGAGCATGCCTTCGATGCTTTACAATTAAGCGCTGCAGGCTATTTAGTTAAACCTATTTCAGAGCAATCATTGCAAAAGGTGCTTAAGCAAGTTGGGCGCTTAAATAAAGTTCATATTCAAAAACAACAAAATGTAAAAATCTCTTATCAGCTAGCTGGTACTCTACGCAGTGTTGATATAAATGATGTTTTGTATTTTAGTGCCGAAGAAAAGTATACCAAAATGATATTCTGTGGTGGAGAAGCTTTACTTGAACAAAGTCTAAAACAATTAGAGTTACAATATCCTACACATATTTTGCGAATTCATCGCAATACATTGGTTAATAAACAAAAAGTCATTGCTTTGCATTCAAAAGCGAATGGCAATCATATGATTGAGCTACAAGGGTGCAGTGAGTTATTGCCAGTGAGCCGCCGTGAGCTTAAATTAGTAAAAAATTCGCTTTAGGCTTACCTTGCAATTAACCTTCCCCTGATTTAAATACATTTGAGTCTTAATTATCAACGGTGTTATTGAATAAACAGGTTTAATTAACCGTTTATCAACAAATATAACCGCTTGTCTTAGTCCTCATTGATTCCTCAAATAAATAACATAAACTTATAATCAGATAATTTTTATTTGGTTTTATTATGCAATCACCTCACGTAAAAGTGCAAAGAGGCTTCACTCTGATTGAAGTGCTAATTGCATTTATTATTCTTAGTTTTGGCCTTTTAGGCGCAGTTGCTTTGCAAGCAAAAGCAAAGCAAGCAAGCTTTGATTCTATGCAGCGTGCTGCTGCAGTTGCACTTGGTAATGATATTGTGCAGCGTATCCGTGCTAACGATACCCCGCAAATAGCTAGCCTATATACCCAAACATTTAATAGCGAAGCCTCAACTAAAACCTCACAGACGTGTTTTACAAGCACTTGTAGCGCAGCGCAAGTTGCAGCCCTAGACCTTGAGCAATGGAAAAGAGCTATAAAAGCAAGGGAAAACACAGGCTCTTTAGATGACGCAACTGTATGTATTGCGGCTACTGCAGTTGCAGGTACAGGTGGTAAAGCATTTAATTTAGAGGTCGTTGTATCTTGGCAAGGGCGTCAAGAGTTTAATGCAAATAGTACGACTGGAGACATCAAGTGTGGAACGGCTGATAAAAAGCGCCGTTTAGTTGTTTTAACTAGTTATATTTACCTTAGGAGCTAACATGAAGCAAAAAGGTTTTACACTTGTAGAAATGATGATTTCATTATTTATTGGTGGGTTAATTTTAGGCGGCGTTATGTTTACCTATATAGGTATGAAAGTAACCACTAAAGATACGATGACTATTGGTGAACTTCAAGAATCAGGACGCCTTGCAATTAACATAATGCAACGTGATATTGAACAAATTGGCTTTTGGGGCACTTATTATGATGATTCTTTTACTTCGGTAAACACAGAAGCATTATCAAACCCGCTAAATGACTGTTTTGAAGGACTAAATAACGGTAGTTTTCCTGATTTGGCAACTGCGAGTAACTTTAGAACTATTTATGCGAAGGTTGCAGATGCTTCAAAAGAACTAAACTGCGTAACGAGTCCAGTAAAAGGTACCGATATTATTCAGTTAAAGTTTTTACAAGGTGATCAATTAACTGAAGGTGAGACTCAAACGAGTGAAAACTATTTCATAGCGGAGCAAGAGAGAGCCCAATTCAAGCGAGGTGAAATTACAGGAAGTTCTGTTAATGCCTCTATTTGGCCGTATAGCCATCATGTTTATTATATTTCAGAGCAAACATATAAAGTAAATAACAAGAACCTAACTGTACCTGCATTAATGAGAAAGCGCTTAGTTGGTGGGAATATCACCACAGAAACTATTATGGAAGGTGTCGAAAACATGCGGTTTGTTTTTGGTCTCGATACAAACAGCGACAATCGTGTAGATACATACCGAAGTATTAAAAGTATGGAGCACACTGATTGGGAAAATCGAAAGGGTATTTTAACAGTACAGGTATTTTTATTAATACGCGCATTGGAGCCAGACCCTGGGGTTAAAATTAAAAACCAAACTTATATATTAGGTGAAGATGAAGACAAGCGTGAATTGAAATTCACAGATAGTTTCAGACGCACAGTGTTTACCACGACTATTCGATTAAATAATGTTGGATCAAATTTATGGCGTATTTAAAACAATCACAGAAAAAGCAGCAGGGTGTAGTACTGATCACTGCTCTAATAATGGTAATTGCAGTGACGGGTATAGCGGTGACTCTTATGAGCAGTAGTAGTATTGATATTAAAATTACCAATGCAGCGCAAGAGCGTGAAGTGGCCGAAAATGAACTTATTGGCGAAGTACAGCGCATGATTTCTGATGAAGCAAATAAAGGTGCGAATAATCAGTTTTTTTTGAGTCCAGATGAAGTCACTTCGATTGCAGCCTCTGATAAAGAAGGCATGGTGATCGCAACACATGATGGTATGCAAAGCAAAATGGTTAATCTAAACAAAGGTGCGCTTGACCTAGAGTGTCCTCGACGCTTTAATTTTACAGCAGGTATATCGTGCAATATGTTACAGGTCGCCACTACGATAGAATATGGCTCTAAAAGTAAGCATGAACTAACCATTGTTACAGGTGTAGCGCAAGAAATGGCTAGCATAAGTAAGGGGATTTAATATGAAATTAAAATTAAACAAAGTGTTAGCCTCTTTACTTGGCTTAACAATAAGTATGTCGGTATTTGCAGAGGATATTGAACTTTATGTAAATCATGATGTAGAGACAGACGAAAATCCAAGAGTGTTAATGATATTTGATACTTCAGGAAGTATGGCTTGGGATGTTGTAGATGGAGGCAAGTGTTATCGTCGTTACCAAAATGGACAGTTCTATGAATCTGATTGTTTTAAAAGTCAGACTTACTTTAATTACACACAGCAGTGTTACAAGTCTGTAAATGGATATGCACAAGCTATTTGTGAAGATAGCCGATTATTAGTAGCAAAAAACGCCGTTAGCCAACTAGTTACTGATAATGATGATATTGATTTTGGTTTAATGAGATTTAGAGAAAGTTCAGGTGGCTATGTATTAGCAAGGCTTGGTTCTAACAAAAATACCTTACTTAATGAAATTGATGATTTGCCTGCAAGTGGAGCAACTCCCTTAACAGAAACCTTATGGGAGGCGTATAGATATATTACTGGGCAAAGTCTTTACTATGGTTATGGTATTAACAATAGAGATAAAGCAGCTGATGCTAATGGAACTTATAAGTCACCATTTAAAAAGGAGTCAGGAGATCCTCTTAGGTGCGATAACTCAATTAATATTATTTTGATGACTGATGGAGATCCCACTAACGATGATGGTCGTGATGATCAGATTAAAAGTGTACATAATAATTTATTTAATGATTCAATCCCTTTTGTGAGTGGTGATTATTCTAATAGCTATTTAGTTGCTCTATCAAAAATAATACATGGAACAAATAATACAAAAGTAGATTTATACTCTGAGACAAGCGATGTGCTAGATACGGGTAGAGTTTTTACCATTGGCTTTGGCACAGGAATGAGTGATGGCGGTATTGACTTACTAGAGAAAGCGGCATCGGTTGGTGGAGGGCAGTACTTAGAGGCGCGAACTTCAGAGGCTTTAACAGAGGCATTAAAAAATACGATTTCAAGAATCAGAGAAGTAAATGATAGTTTTTCATCACCTTCAGTTGCAAGTAATAATGTAGATCAAACTCGTAGTCGAGATGCTGTTTATTTTGCCATGTTTTACCCAGAAACAGGTGCTCGTTGGCGTGGAAACCTAAAAAAGCTGAAAGTATCAGGGAGTCAAATTGTTGACTCAAAAGGATTATCGGCACTTGATGAAAATGGCTTGATTGACGAAAATGCAGAAACATTTTGGTTGCCAAGCGGGGAGCCAGCTGATGGTAACTTAGTTGCACAAGGTGGTGTAAACCTTCATTTAACTACATTAGATTCAGATAGCCGTAATTTATACACTGACAATCAAGGAGCAATAGTAAATTTTAATACCTCAGTTGTCAGTGATATTCTTAATTTAGTCGATAATAATCCTCTGAGCTTATCGAGCGATGATATTAAATGGGCGATGGGTGTTGATGTTGATGATGATGATGCTGATGGGTCTAACGTTGACCAGCGTCAAGATATTTTTGGTGATCCTCTGCATTCTAAACCTGTCGCAATCGATTATGGTAATGATGATATTCGAGTTTTAATAGGAACTAATGCAGGCTTTTTGCATATGTTCAAGGATTCTGATGATAGCGTAAGTGAAAGTTGGGCATTTATACCGTCTGCTTTATACGACATTATTGAACCTCTACGTAAAAATCAGGCCGATACGAAAGTATATGGTATGGATGGCCCTATTAGTATTTATTTTGATAATAAAAACTTAAATAGTGATGGTTTAAACGACGGTATTATTGATGCGAGTGGCGACGATAGAGTGTGGGCTTTTGCAGGAATGCGTCGCGGTGGTAAAAATTATTACGGACTTGATATAACAAACCCAAACATACCAAAAAAATTATGGGACGCACCAATAGAGGGCGGAAAAGGTGATTTTAAAGAGCTTGCGCAAACATGGTCAAAGCCACAAATAGCCTATATTAAAGCATTTGGTGATAAGCCTTTATTAATTTTTGGTGCTGGATACGATACAAATAAAGATGCAGCTATTCGTAGTGAAGATAATATAGGGCGAGGTATTTACATTGTTGAAGCCGAAACAGGTAAAAGAGTATGGGCATTAACACCCGATATTAATGGCTTTAAAGGTAAGCATAGTATTGCTGCAGATATTACCACGCTTGACTCAGATTATGATGGATATATAGACCGAATTTATGCGGCAGATACTGGTGGAGATATTTGGCGTATAGATATGCCAGGCACTAGTACTAGTGAATTTAGTCACTTTAAATTAGCTGAGCTTGGCAGTAATAAAGCAACTGAAGACCGACGCTTTTTTTACAAACCACTCGTAGCACGAACTATTTATAGTAAAGTAAGCGAGACAACAATTGATGGTAGTACCGTTATAACACGCTTAGATACGCCGTATGATGCAATAGTTATTGGTAGTGGTAACCGCTCAAAACCAACCGGTACCAATGAAAAAGATCAACTGTTTATGATCAGAGATGAAAATACAGTTACTAAATCGTATAAAACGAATGCACCAGATACTATTGTACCTGCTGATTTGATGCAAATGAATTCAGACCCATTTGGTAATGCTCTAGATGACGTTGATGATTTTGTTGACTTAGAAGTCGACTTGGCTAAATTTAATGGCTGGAGATATGAGTTAGGAACGGGTGAAAAATCACTAGCTGCTGCTACAGTTGTTGGAGGTGTTGCTTATTTTACAAGTTTCACACCTGCATCAGATACATCGACTGAAAACCAATGTTCACTAAGTGGTGGTGGTGGTTCTTTATACGCATTTCACTTACATTACGGTACTAAAGTGTATGACGACCTTAAATTTACAACCAGCTATGATGTACCAGATACACCTCAGTTATACTTTGGCGAAGGCCCTTCATGCGTAGATGGTAATGGAGATGGTAAGTGTGATGACAACCCAACAGTTGACGTAACACAAGAAAGTCAGTTTTATCTAATTGGGCCGGGTATCAAAGGTGAAAATGCTGAAAACCCAATGAAGCCTGTAGAAATAAAAGGTCCTGGCTTAACAATCGTTGATGGTAAAGTTGTATTGGTTAATGACAATGCTGTAGGGTTTGGCTTTAAAACTCAACAAACATATATCTATAAACGTGAAGAAAATGACGAAGTTAATAATTAAGGAAATTAAATGAAGAAACAACATGGGTTTACCTTAATTGAGCTGATGATAGCGGTTGCAATTGTAGGCATACTTGCTTCAATTGCATTGCCCAATTATACAGAATATGTAAAGCGTGCTTCGCGCGCTGAAGCTGCTGCAGCATTGTTAGATGCTGCAAACAAAGAGGAGCAATATTTTGTAGATAATCGTGAGTATACGCAATCCTTTACTGACTTAGGGTTACAAAGTAAAACCGAAAATGGTCACTTTGAACTATCTATCAGCGTAGTTGATAGTAATACCTTCACTATTACAGCTAAGCCTATAGACGGAGCTGTAAAAGGAGATACTGATTGTAAAGAGCTTTCAATCACTGATATTGGTCTCAAAGGTGCAAAAGGGTCTAAAGGAGACACCGATATTGGTTATTGCTGGGGTCGATAGCCTAGATTACTTCTTCTGGCACTTATCAGTTGATTTAATACGTATTCTGCCAGTCTGACTTACTGATAAGGCCAACCCCTCGAGGTTGGCCTTATTGCTGTTGGGGCAATATATAAAAGTACCATTTTGAAAACCATTCAAAGAACCATCAGGACGAAACGTAATTGCGCTGCGAGGGTATTTAAGACTGTCAGCTTCATGGATCTCCTCAAAAGTACTTAAGAGTAGTTCATCATCATCTAACGAGGTTGATTTATCTTTGTCGATAAAGAGTGATATTTGGCCATTCCACTCGTCTTTTGTACATTGACTGTCTTTTAGTGCACAAAGCGTGACGTAAGTAGTATTTTCAATGGCATATAAACGGCCATAATTTATATCTCGGTGTAGGAGGTTTACGTGGTTATCTAAGCGGTTTTTAGCTAAAAAATCTGGGTAAAACCACATAGATAATTGGCTAATAATACTGACAACAGCCATAGATACCATTAATTCGAGAAGTGTTACTCCCTTACTTTTTGATATTGATAATCTCACCCTTGAAGACCTGAGTTAATAAATGATTAACTCAGTCTAGTAAATGATACAAATATGACAAGATATAATTGTACGTTTTTTAATCACATTTTTCAGTGGTGTCACCAAGGTAAAAAGCAGTACCAGATACTGATACATTCAGCGCTTTATTGTTTTCATTGTCATTATTGGGGCAGTATACAAAGCCAGCAAAGTTACCGCTGGTGTTTAGGTTTGTTGTAATGCGCCCACTAGTATTAAAGCGAAGGCTACTATCACCAGTAAATTTAACCTTGTCTATACTATTTATCTGCTCCATGGTGCGTAAAATAGTATCTTTTTCCCAGTTATATATTCCGTTATTATTGGTATCTACAAAGAGAGTTATGATTGAATCCTCCCCCCATGAACTTTGACATTTAAAGTATCGATTAATCTCAACTTTACTTATAGGAGCAGGGCATATGATAACAATTTCATCCGTACTTGCAGCTTGAGCACGGGCGTAGCTAATATTTCTTTTTAATTCCAACAAAAAGTTCTCAGCTCTATTTTCTTCTAGCATATCGCTACTATTCCAAATTGCAATTGATGCAATAATGCCAACGATAGCAACGGTTACCATGAGTTCTAAAAGGGTGAACCCGTTTTGTTTGTTTTTCATATTAATCTCATTTACTGCTAGTCATTTAAGTATAGCTATTTTTATATAATAAATTATACCACGATAGGTTGTTTTATCACCGTAATTCAATTGCTTTGTTTGCTATGAACACCATGATTGTCTAAAATCGAGGCAACTGGAGCTTTCAAAAGTAATTAATATGAAAAAAATAGAAGCAATTATTAAACCTTTTAAGTTAGATGATGTGCGTGAAGCGTTGTCTGATGTAGGTATTACGGGGATGACGGTAAGCGAAGTTAAAGGCTTTGGACGTCAAAAAGGTCACACAGAGCTATATCGTGGCGCAGAGTATATGGTCGATTTTTTACCTAAAGTAAAACTTGATATTGTATTGACTGATGAAGATGTAGACCGTGCAATTGAAGTTATTGTAAAAACGGCGCAAACAGGAAAAATCGGTGATGGTAAAATATTTATCACAGATGTTGAGCGTGTAATACGTATTCGTACTGCAGAGGAAGATGAAGAAGCGATTTAAGCTTGTTTTTCTATGTAGTAAAAAGGCGCTTAGTAAGCTGTCTCTTATACACAAATCCCTGCTAAGAAATTAGCGGGGATTTTTTTGAACTAAATCTCAATTTCATGATCAGATCTTCAAATCTTGTTTGAGGGCACATTATGATTAACGAACATACT
>NZ_JACJDW010000080.1:0-393 GCF_014163745.1 Pseudoalteromonas sp. SR44-2
AATTAAAATAAACAAGACACCCATCCTAAATTTTGCACTTTATGGAGTTAGAGGCTAGCCTTTATTTAGTGCAAAAAACAAGCAGGGTTTCTTATGGCAATTGCAAGAAAGCGTCAAATAAGTCTGGTTGATACAAAATATTACCATTGTATTTCGCGTTGCGTACGTCGTGCATTTTTATGTGGCGAAGACCGTTTTACATGTCAATCTTACGAGCATCGACGAGGGTGGGTTGATGATAAGTTACTTATGCTCGCAAAAATATTTTGTATTGATGTATGTGCTTATGCCGTAATGAGTAATCACACCCATTTGGTACTATATGTAGATGATAAGAAAGCAAACAGACTGAATGATAAAGCGATTGTTATTCGCTGGCATAAACTGTGTAAA
>NZ_JACJDW010000081.1:0-392 GCF_014163745.1 Pseudoalteromonas sp. SR44-2
GTTATCGTGGCAAGTCCATTGGTATTCGCAGCTGGGGTATATTGAATTTGATTGCCAACTACTGAGGCTGAGCCAATATCAGCTGATGCAGCACTGATCGTCAGGCTGTCGCCATCCACGTCTGAATCATTGGCTATTACGTTTATCAGTATTGGCGCTGCATCTTCAGCCATAGTTGCAGTATCGTTATTAGCAACAGGTGCATCATTCACGGCAGTTATCGTAATAGCGACTGTGGCTGTATTGGTTCCACCATTATTATCACTAACAGTATAAGTTACCGTGGCGAGTCCATTGGTATTCGCAGCTGGGGTATATTGAATTTGATTGCCAACTACTGAGGCTGAGCCAATATCAGCTGATGCTGCGCTTATGACAAGGCTATCGCCATC
>NZ_JACJDW010000082.1:0-384 GCF_014163745.1 Pseudoalteromonas sp. SR44-2
AGCCTGGTAATGTCCTACTTTCACATAGCAAATGCTACACTATCATCGGCGCTGTTTCGTTTCACTACTGAGTTCGGCATGGAGTCAGGTGGGTCCAAAACGCTATTGTCACCAAGCAAATTAGGTGCAAAGAATCAATGACAAGCACGTAGTGCTACCATTTTCTTTGCGCAAGGTGCCTCAACTTTAACGCTACGCGCTAAGAGTCACCTCTTGAATTTGGAAAATATCTGATAATATTTTTTAAGTCTTTCTAAGTAATATCTACTTTAGTCATATTAACTTCTGTCAAACTGTCGCATAAAACGCGTTTGGCGTTGTATGGTTAAGCCTCACGGGTAATTAGTACAAGTTAGCTTAATGGCTCACACCACTTCCACATCT
>NZ_JACJDW010000083.1:0-382 GCF_014163745.1 Pseudoalteromonas sp. SR44-2
CCCGTGAGGCTTAACCATACAACGCCAAACGCGTTTTATGCGACAGTTTGACAGAGGTTAATATGACTAAAGTAGATATTACTTAGAAAGACTTAAAAAATATTATCAGATATTTTCCAAATTCAAGAGGTGACTCTTAACGCGTAGCGTTAAAGTTGAGGCACCTTGCGCAAAGAAAATGGTAGCACTACGTGCTTGTCATTGATTCTTTGCACCTAATTTGCTTGGTGACAATAGCGTTTTGGACCCACCTGATCCCATGCCGAACTCAGTAGTGAAACGAAACAGCGCCGATGATAGTGTAGCATTTGCTATGTGAAAGTAGGACATTACCAGGCTTCAAATTAAAGAAACCCGTTACAGCAATGTGACGGGTTTTTTG
>NZ_JACJDW010000084.1:0-331 GCF_014163745.1 Pseudoalteromonas sp. SR44-2
TTTAGAACTTATTTGTTCGTAGTGTCCACACAGATGATTGTTAATTAGTGCTTATTCTTCGGAATAACTAATTAATATGCTCTTTAAAAATTTGGAAAAGCTGATAATAAAATTCTGATAGATACGTTGTATTTATCAAGAGTTTTCAAAAGTAAAAAAAGAATGGTAGCAGTACCATTCAGTGCCATTTAATTAACTCTTATGAATTGATTGATTGGTATCTACTTTAGTATTCAATATTAACTTCTGGCGAAGTTAAACTGTCACAAAACAAAGACCCGTTTGGGTTGTATGGTTAAGTGACTAAGCGTACACGGTGGATGCCTTGGCA
>NZ_JACJDW010000085.1:0-308 GCF_014163745.1 Pseudoalteromonas sp. SR44-2
ATGCCGAACTCAGTAGTGAAACGAAACAGCGCCGATGATAGTGTAGCATTTGCTATGTGAAAGTAGGACATTACCAGGCTTCAAATTAAAGAAACCCGTTACAGCAATGTGACGGGTTTTTTGCTATCTGAGATTTAATAAATAGCCAAGAGCCCATGACGAACTCACTAGTGAAACCAAAGCTTCGACCGATGATAGTGTAGCATTTGCTATGTGACTTTCTACCGCTGTGGGCACTACGACATCCTACTGCGTAGCGCACCGACTTCAAATTGTAGAGAGCCCGACTAGAAATAGTCGGGCTTTTT
>NZ_JACJDW010000086.1:0-280 GCF_014163745.1 Pseudoalteromonas sp. SR44-2
ATTTGTTCAGGCGTCATTGGTGAAGCCAATGGGGACTGGCCATTCCGTTCTTGCTTTAATTGAGTTACCCACTTACTTACAGTTGATTTACCAACCCCCATAGCTTTAGCTGCATCTTCTTGCGTGTAGCCTTGATCAACTACAAGCTGAGCTGTTTCTAATTTGATTGCAGCAGAATACGTTGCGCGTGTTAATTTCGTCATTTTTTCACCCAAATTTGTATGCTTATTAGCATAACATTTCTTTCTTAATGGGTGGCCAAATTAACTATGCCACTACA
>NZ_JACJDW010000087.1:0-278 GCF_014163745.1 Pseudoalteromonas sp. SR44-2
AGCCTGGTAATGTCCTACTTTCACATAGCAAATGCTACACTATCATCGGCGCTGTTTCGTTTCACTACTGAGTTCGGCATGGAGTCAGGTGGGTCCAAAACGCTATTGTCACCAAGCAAATTAGGGCGTTAATTCGTATTTCTACGCACTAACTGAATTTGGAAAATATCTGATAATATTTTTTAAGTCTTTCTAAGTAATATCTACTTTAGTCATATTAACCTCTGTCAAACTGTCGCATAAAACGCGTTTGGCGTTGTATGGTTAAGCCTCACGGG
>NZ_JACJDW010000088.1:0-271 GCF_014163745.1 Pseudoalteromonas sp. SR44-2
TCTGTTACCGCTCGACTTGCATGTGTTAGGCCTGCCGCCAGCGTTCAATCTGAGCCATGATCAAACTCTTCAATTAAAAAGTTTTATGTCTTTCGACAGCTCAATGAATTCTGAATTTTTGTTTTTGTTGCCAAAAACGAATTGACTGTGCGTTATTATTTTCACTTTTAAAAAAGTGAAATCAAAACAGCTCAAGGCTGAATCTTTTAATAACATATGGTCACTCAGTTTCAATTGAGACTCTAATTTGTTTGCCTCGCTACCTAAGTAG
>NZ_JACJDW010000089.1:0-271 GCF_014163745.1 Pseudoalteromonas sp. SR44-2
CTTTGTGGATTGAAATTTGTTCAATCTAGGGGCGATTAAATCGCGGCGCGAGGTTTGTAACCTAGTGGGCTAAGTAAACTAGTGGGCTAAGTAAAAACCGAGCAACAAAGAGTTAATCGTCCCTAGAAAGAACCCAAAGGGCAGCGCATGTTTGGTATTTATGCTGCGTTATCGCCTATTCATGGGGAATAACCACACTACATAGGCTCCGCCTTGCCTAAAAACCAAACATACTGCTGCAAATTCACCCACCAAAGATCAACACGCCCTA